>JAHQWY010000138.1 GCA_029856445.1 Promethearchaeia archaeon | reverse complement strand
GAAACAAATTATATTAATGCAAATCTTGAGCTTGTTGAATTGGGTGTACTTAAACCCATTAAACTTTCAGGTTGGATGCGTGCGATAGAATCGGATGTAGAGAAAGCTATGGAACTCACGCAACTAGAACATGTAAATTTATCTATCTCAACATCATGTCAAATGATAAATGGTAAATTCCAAGGTAAATTTGATGGTGATGACATAATAAAAATGATGGTTGCTGCGGTCAAAAGAGCAAGTGATTTAGGAATAAAGACAATTGGAGTGAATGCAGAAGACGCAAGCAGAACTGATATGGATTTTCTAATCAAATTTTCATTGGCAGCAAAAAAAGTAGGTGCTCACCGGATACGTTATTGTGATACCTTAGGATATGAAACTCCTTTTAGAATTCACTTTAGAATGAAGGATCTTACAAAAGCGGTTGATTTGCCTTTTGAAGTACACTGTCATAATGATTTAGGGATGGCAGTTGCAAATTCAGTTATGGGTGCTAAAGGTGTAATTGAGGAAGGTCAGGATGCTCTTATTAATACTACAGTTAACAGTATGGGTGAGCGAGCGGGTAATGCAGATTTAGTATCAACGGCTTTAGCTTTAAAACACGGAGCAGAAATTGAAGAATTAGGAATGGCTGATCCCAGAATCGATTTATCTAAAGCATGGAAAATCGCAACATACGCTTCACATGCATTTGGAGTACCACTTCCTATTAATCAGCCTGGAGTAGGTGATAATGCTTTTGCTCACGAATCTGGAATTCATGCAGATGGAGCTCTAAAAGATCGAAAAAATTATGAATTGTATGATTATAATGAATTAGGTCGGGGTGAAACCATAATGATTGAAACAGGGAGAAAAATAACGACAGGAGAATATTCTGGAATTTCTGCTTTTACTCATAGCTATAATCATTTTAATATTGAATTTAAGAATGATGAGGAAGCGCGACAAATCTTAGAACTTGTAAGATACGCGAATGTTCATAAACAACGTCCCTTAGTGAAGGAGGAATTTATTTTTATTGCGGAATACCCAAAAATAGCAAAAAAAATTCTAACTATGACACCTCCAGACATTTCAATAGAACGACCTCATTATGAATATGCAAAAAAGCGAAAGGAAAAAAAAATAGCCGAAATTAAATTAAAAGCACATTTTAAGAAATAACTATTTTTACTTGTTTTCATTAAAAAATATTATAAATAGGAAATGAGTCGATTAACAAAATCATACAATTGATTTTGGATTATGAAGGAACAATTAACTCCAGAAAAAATTCATAAAAATTATTTAAATGGAGATATAAATAAAGAAGATAGCGTTGATCTTTTAATCTCATTAATCGATGGAAGCGAAGATGCCAAAGTTCGGACGACAAGTATTGATGCTTTGCAAAAAATAGAATATAAAGATGGAAATATCTTTAAAGTTCTCGAAAATCATTTAATCTCTGATGAAAACGCGAATGTTAGAGCATCTGCAGCCAAAATGATCATATTAAATCATCTTGAAGAAGGACTAGAACCTTTAAAATGGACCATTCAGCATGATAAATCACCCCTAGTATTGAATAGCATATTTGAAACCTTAGAGAGAAATAAGAAGGAGAAATATGAGATACTTGAAAAAGATTTAAATCATTTTTTGGATATATTTGCTTCCAATTTAGGAGTTAAATATGAAGAGGCGAGATTCTTTTTAGATTTAGAGGCCATATTCGCAGAGGACAAAAGAAATTATGAAATTAATCCCTTTTATTATAAAAATTTTGAGGATCTGTATAATTGGAGAGATTCGGAACCCTGGTTAGTGATAAAAAACGAACACGTTGAAATCCTAAACCTAAATTTTTTCAATTGGAAATTTGTTAAGGATAATGAGGAATTAATCAATTCTTTTTCAAAACTAAAATATTTGGATATTTATCTCAATATAATTAGAAAATATAATAATCCTAATAATGATTACATAAGAATTCCAGAGTCAATTGGAAAACTTACATCCCTAAAGAAGTTAGTATTAGCACGAAATAATCTAAAATTTATTCCAAAATCAATAAGAAATTTAAATGTACTTTTGGAATTAGATTTAAGTCATAATCAGTTTCAAAAAATCCCTCAAGTATTAAAATCTCTCGTATCCTTGGAGAAACTAAATATGGAATATAATTTCATTCAAAATATACCTCCTACAATGAAGAATTATGTGAATTCTCTAGCAGAATTTAGATTATAGATATATTTTCTATTTAATTGCTTAAATTTTAAAATTGAGATTAATTTCTATAATTAAATTTTGTAGATATAGTGATTATAATGACAAATGGCAAAAAAATTTATGGTGGAGATGTTTTAGTTAAATGCCTTTTAGAAGAAAATGTTAAATATCTATTTGGTATCGTGGGTGGACAATTATTAAGAATGTATGATGCTGTTTATCGATGGGGTAGAGAAAAGGGGATACAGACTGTAATGTTTCGTCACGAACAAGCTGCAGCTCATGCTGCGGATGCATGGGCAAGAATTACTAATACTCCAGGAATATGTTTTGGGACAGTTGGTCCAGGAGCGACACACCTCGTTCCAGGTATAGGAGCAGCGTGGAGCGATAATATTCCTGTTGTCGCAATAGTTCCTCAAGTTGATATTGATGTTGCTGATAGTTTTGCATTGCAGGGAAATCTTGATCAAGTTTCCTTATTTAAACCAATTACTAAATATCAAAAAACTGTTCGCAAATTAGAAGAAATTCCTGATGCAGTTCATAAAGTATTTAGAGAGGCTACAGGTGGTCGTCCTCGACCTGTATTACTAGAAATATACCACGACGCTTTTTATGAAAAAGCTAATGAAGAAGAGGTTCCAATTTTACCAACAGAACAATATAGGGCTCTATCTAAGCCTGCTATTCCAAAAGATTCAATTAACGAGTCACTAGATTTATTATTAAAAGCCGAGAAACCTTTAATTATATCAGGAGGAGGTGTTTCACGTTCAGGAGGATGGAATGAATTACAAGAATTTGCTGAATATCTTAAAATACCAGTGATTACTTCTTTAACTGGAATTGGGACGATTCCAAACACTTCTGAGGCCTTTCTTGGGTCTTCAATAAGTATGTCAAGTTTTTTCGCAGCTAGTCAAGCAGATGTAGTTTTAGCTCTGGGTTGCAAATTCTCTTTTACATTAGGTTATGGGAAACCTCCCATCTGGAATAAATCACAAAAATTAATTCATGTTGATATAGATCCAACCATTATTGGTCGTAATAAGCCAATTACCTTAGGTATTATAGGTGATTGTAAATTATTTTTAGAACAAATACTTGAAGAAGCTAAAAAAATCCCGAAAGTTGAAAAGAGACCGTGGTTAGATTCTCTAACTAATAATAGAAAAAGTATTATTAAATCAAGAAGCAAAGTCGCAGACAGTGATGAAATTCCAATAAAACCTGAAAGAATGATTAAGGATATCTATGAATTTATGGATGATGACGCTATTTTAATAATTGACGGTGGTAATCTCGCAGTTTATGCTATTGAGCAAATTGATTTCTATAAGCCAAGAAAACCACTTTCAACTCTTCAAGCAATCGGAATGGGACATCTTGGAACTTCTGTCCCTTATGGTATAGGAGCTAAGCTAGCCAAACCAGAAAAACAAGTGATTTCAATTTCTGGTGATGGAAGCTTTATGATTAATATACACGATTTAGAAACTGCATCAAGACTTGGTTTAAAAAATCTTATATATATAGTTGGGAATAATAGTGCCTGGGGAATGATAAAAACTGAACAAGAATTTAGATATCAAAAACGTTATATAGATGTTGAATTTCCTGATTTTGATTTTGGTCGTTGCGCCGAAGCTTTCGGTTGTTATGGGGAGGTTGTATCTGATCCAAATGAAATTACTCCTGCTCTTAATAGAGCTAAAAATGCAGGTAAACCAGCAGTAGTAGATATAAAAATCAAATATGATACTCCTGAATTTATGAAGTTAGCAGCTGCAAGGGGAGGTTTGTAAGTAATCAATTTCTTATTTTATGGTGATAATAATGACAAATGGTAAAAAAATTAGGGGTGGAGACGTTTTAGTCAAATGCCTTTTAGAAGAAAATGTTAAGTATATCTTTGGGATAGTAGGTGGTCAACTTTTAACGATTTATGATGCTGTTTACAGATGGGGCCGTGAAAAAGGAATTGATACTGTTATGTTTAGGCATGAGCAAGCTGCAGCTCACGCAGCCGATGCATGGGCTAGAGTTACTAATACCCCAGGAGTTTGCATGGGAACCGTTGGTCCCGGCACAACTCACTTGCTACCAGGAGTAGCAGCCGCTTGGAGTGATAATATTCCTGTTATCACATTAGTAGCGCAAATGCATAGTAGAGATATTGATAGATTCATGTATCAATCTGGATTGGATCAAATAACAATGTACAAACCCATAACTAAATATCAGAAAGGTGTCCACAAGATAGAAGAAATTCCTGATGCTGTACGTAAATCTTTTCGAGAAGCTACTGGGGGACGTCCTAGACCTGTCTTATTAGAATTGCAAGAAGATGCGTTAATTGCAGAGATTGATGAAGAAAAGGTCTCAATTCTTACAAAAAATCAATATCGGGCAATTGGAAAACCTGCAGTTGATAATCAATTAATTAAGGATTCACTCAATTTACTGTTGAACGCAAAGAAACCTCTAATTATCTCAGGTGGAGGAGTTGCTCGAGCTGAAGCATGGAATGAGTTACAAGAATTTGCAGAATACTTGCAAATCCCTGTCATAACTACCATTTCAGGTCTTGGTACAATCTCAAATCAATCAAAATGCCATTTAGGTATATCGATAGGAGCAGATAGGTCAATGGGACGTGAAGCCGAT
This sequence comes from Promethearchaeia archaeon, assembly GCA_029856445.1. Lineage (GTDB taxonomy): Archaea > Asgardarchaeota > Lokiarchaeia > Sigyniarchaeales > SOKP01 > Loki-b32. The sequence goes on along the minus strand of JAHQWY010000138.1, from coordinate 4,060 downwards.
GTAGTTCTAAGTCTTGGTAATAAATTTTCTTTTGTAATGGGACATGGTGCAGAACCAGCGTGGAGTGATTCACAAACACTAATTCAGGTTGATATTGATCCTGGTATGATTGGACGAAATAAACCAGTTACCATAGGAATTGTAGCTGATTGCAAATCATTTTTAACTCAAATCCTTCAGGAAGTAAAGGATTCGGAGAGAATTGAGACAAGAGAATGGTTAGAAAAACTAATTAAATCCAAAAATCAAAATGAGGTGACGATGAAGAAAATAGCTTCAAATGACAGTATACCAATCACCCCAGACAGGATGGTAAAAGAAGTTCTTGAGTTTATTGATGAAGATGCCATATTAATAATAGATGGGGGAAACATTACAGGAAGTGCTTTTAGACAACTTCATTTATACAAGGACAGGAAACCATTATCAACACTTCAATCTACAGGTATGGGACACTTAGGAACTTCAGTGCCATGGGGTATAGGTGCTAAGTTGGCAAAACCAGAAAAACAAGTAGTAACGATTTCAGGGGATGGTAGCTTCATGATAAATGTACAAGATTTAGAAACCGCAGTACGTTTGGGTCTTAAAAACTTGATTTATGTAGTAGCAAATAACAGTGCATGGGGTATGATTAAAACAGGGCAACAATTTGCATTTGGTAAGCGATATATCGATGTGGATCTACCCGAATTTGATTATGGAAAATGTGCTGAGTCATTTGGATGTTATGGTGAATCTATATCTAATCCTAATGAAATTAAAAATGCCCTTGAACGGGCTAAAAACTCAAACAAACCTGCTGTCATTGATGTAAAAATTAAATAATAATCATTTATTCGTGGCATTTATCTAGTCACGGATGATAGTGAAGCTTATTTTTTTTCTTCCATTTCTGATGAAAAATAGTGATAAGTTTATAATGAGCTTATAAAATTTCATTCCATTTCATTAAAATCACAATTTTTTAATTATTTGTTGATTAGATAATTATATAAATATTCAAATCGAGATTTATATCAAATTCATTATCTTTTTGAGATGAAAAAAGAATGTCAAGTGGTAAAAAAATAAATGGTGGCGATGTTCTAATTAAATGCCTTTTGGAGGAAAATGTTAAATATATGTTCGGTATCCCTGGTGGACAATTATTAAGCATGTATGATGCTGTGTATCGATGGGGTAGAGAAAAAGGAATTGATACTGTAATGTTTCGTCATGAGCAGGCAGCTGCACATGCTGCTGATGCATGGGCAAGATTAACTAACATGCCAGGAGTTTGTTTTGGTACTGTTGGTCCTGGAGCAACACATCTCGTACCAGGAGTTGGAGCGGCATGGGCCGATAATATTCCTGTTATAGCAATTGTGCCTCAAGTAGATATTGATCTAGAAGACACTTTTACATTACAAGGAATGCTCGATCAAGTAGCATTATTTAAACCTATAACAAAATACCAAAAAAGCATAAGAGAATTAAATAAGATTCCTGACGCAGTTCATAAAATATTTCGAGAAGCAACAGGAGGGCGACCTCAACCTGTATTATTAGAAATCTTCCCAGATGCTCTAGTTAAGCAAGTTAAGGAAGAAGAAGTTCAAATTTTGACAGCCCAACAATATAGAGCAATAAATAAACCAGCAATTCCTAAAGAATTAATCCGTAAATCATTAGATCTATTATTAAATGCGGAAAAACCTTTAATTGTGTCAGGGGGAGGTGTTTCACGGGCAGGGGGATGGGATGAGCTACGGGAAATAGTAGAATATTTACAGATCCCTGTGATAACTACAGTTATGGGTACAGGAACAGTTTCCTCTGATTCAAAATGCTTTCTTGGAGTCGCAATGAATAATGCTATTTTTCAGGCAACTAGTCAGTCAGATATGGTCTTAGCTCTTGGTGTCAAATTTGGATTTTCCATGGGGCATGGTAAATCACCGACTTGGAGTAAATCCCAAAAGATGGTACAAGTTGATATTGATCCTACAATAATCGGTCGTGCTAAAGCAATTACACTTGGTATTGAAGGAGATTGCAAAATTTTTCTGCAACAACTTCTTGAAGAGGTAAAGAAAACTAAAAAAGTCGAAAAAAGAGAATGGATGGAGAATCTAGCTAAGAGTAGGAAAAGTGCTGTTGAATCAAAAATTAATGTATCCTCAAGTAATGAGATACCTATAGATCCGCAAAGAATGATAAAAGATGTATTTCAATTTATGGATGAAGATGCAATTTTAATTGTTGATGGCGGTAATATTGCTTTTTATGCTTTAGAGCAAATAGATTTCTATAAGCCTAGGAAACCTCTCTCATCTCTTCAAGCAATTGGAATGGGGCATCTTGGTGTATCTGTACCTTATGGCATTGCAGCTAAATTAGCAAAACCGGACAAACAAGTAATTTCAATATCTGGTGATGGGGCCTTTATGATAAATGTCAATGATCTTGAAACTGCTGTAAGACTTGGACTGAAAAATCTAATTTATGTCATTGGGAATAACAGTGCATGGGGGATGATTAAAGTCGGACAACAATATGGTTATCAACAGCGTTATATAGATGTAGATTTTCCAGAATTTGATTTTGCAAAATGTGCTGAAGGATTTGGATGCTATGGAGAAGTAATAACTGATCCAAATGAAATTACCCCTGCTCTTAATAGAGCTAAGAACTCAGGTAAACCTGCAGTATTAGATGTTAAAATAAAATATTCTACCCCTGATGTTCTTATGTTATTATTTTCATTGGGTATATATTTTAGATAATTAATAGAAAAACAAATTGTTAAATTAGGTGAAAATATTGACAGAAGAAAAGAAAAAGTTGAATGGTGGAGACGTTTTAATAAAATGTCTTCTACAAGAAAATGTTAAATATATGTTTGGTATCCCTGGTGGGCAACTCCTTACTACATATGATGCTATTTATCGATGGGGAAAAGAACAAGGTATAAGTACTATTTTATTCAGACATGAACAAGCAGCAGCTCATGCCGCTGATGCTTGGGCAAGGCTCACTAACACTCCTGGTGTTTGTTTCGGAACTGTAGGTCCTGGGGCAACACATTTAGTTCCTGGAGTTGGAGCGGCGTGGGCTGATAGTATACCTGTTATTGCATTAGTACCCCAAGTAAATAGTAGGTTTGAAGATCATCAAACTCTACAAGGAAATCTTGATCAAATGACTCTGTTTAAACCTATTACAAAATATCAAAAAAGTATTCGTAAAATTGAAGAAATACCCGATGCAGTTCGAAAGGTATTTCGGGAAGCAACTAGCGGTCGCCCTAGACCTGTATTTTTAGAGATTTTTGAAGATGCATTTCTTGATGAAATTGATGAAACGAAATTAACAATATTATCTTCTGATAGATATCGGGCTATTGGGAAACCAGCTGTGAATGATGAATTAATAAAAGAAGCTTTAAATCTCTTACTAAATGCTGAAAAACCATTAATACTATCAGGTGGAGGGGTTTCAAGGTCAGGTGCTTGGAACGAATTAACAGAGTTTGCTGAATATTTACAAATCCCGGTTGTTACATCGATAATGGGACTTGGTACAATTACAAATAAATCCAAATGTTTAGTAGGGGGATCACTAGGAGGACCTGCTGTTTCAGTAACATTAGAGGCAGATGTGATTTTAGCACTAGGTGTTAGATTTTCGCATGTATTAGGACATGGTGAAGAACCATTCTGGAAAGACTCACAAAAACTAATACAAGTCGATATTGACCCTACTATCATTGGAAGAGCGAAACCCATAACATTAGGGATTGTTGCCGACTGCAAAATGTTTATGAACCAGATCCTTGAAGAGATAAAGAAAACAAAGAAAATTGAAAAAAGAGAATGGTTGGACAAAATTTATGAAAATAGGCAGCGAGGGATTGAAACTAATAATAAAAAGGCTTCAAGAGACAAAATTCCCATCATCCCTCAAAGATTAGTCAAAGACGTTCTTGAATATATTGATGAGGATGGTATATTAATAATTGACGCGGGAGATCTTACCTGTTATGCGATGGAGCAAATAGATTTTCATAAACCATTAG
>JAHQWY010000137.1 GCA_029856445.1 Promethearchaeia archaeon | reverse complement strand
AAAAGCAATTATTAAGGAAAAGCAGACTAAATCGAAAGCAATTGACCGAGAGATAAAAATGATAGAAAAGGAGTTAAAAACGAGTTAATTCTCATCTCTGTGAAATAGAAAAAATGGAAAACAGAAATAAAAATATCAATCTTAAACATTTTAATTGACGGTTTCGAGTAAGTCTTCATTTAAGAAATATAGTGTCTTTATAGATGTCTTCTTTCTTACAATTACGTTAATTTCCTTAAGTATCTTAAGATATTTTAAGATGGTATTAAGATATCTTTTTATTCCTTTTTTCTATATAATTTTGATGATATTCTTCTGCTTGCCAAAAATCTGAAGCAGGAACTATTTGGGTGACAATTGGTCTTTTATATTGGTTTGATCCTTCAAGTTTAGATTTAGATTTCATCGCTTTTTCTTTCTGTTCTTGATTAAGGTAAAAAATCGCAGATCGATATTGTGTGCCAATGTCGGGCCCTTGACGATTCAACGTTGTAGGATTATGAATCGCCCAAAATACCCTGAGTAACTCATCATATGATACTACAGAAGGGTCAAATATAATCTCTATTGCTTCAGCATGACCGCTTCTATGAGAACATACATCTTCATAAGTTGGTTTTCTAAACTCCCCACCAGTATATCCAACACGAGTAGATATAACTCCTTTTACTTTTCGGAAATCTCTCTCTACTCCCCAAAAGCAACCAGCTGCAAAAATAGCTTTTTGATTCTCCATAGTTTTTAATTAGGAATTTAGAGAATTAAACCTAAGTCTAATTTTGTATAAATTTTGATTTATTATTAGATTTTTATTATAAGTAAATAGGATCAATCATTTAATTCTTTATAAGGCAATGATTATAATAACGGAAACTATATTTCAAGATTATGAAGTCAAAATTATCTAAAGATGAATGGAAAAAGAAATTAACAAAGGAACAATACAAAGTTTTAAGAGAAAAAGGAACTGAACCCGCATTTACAGGCAAATATTGGAACCATCATGAAAAGGGGATCTATAAATGTGCAGCATGTGGCGCACCTTTGTTTTCTTCTGACAAAAAATTTGATTCGGGAACTGGATGGCCTAGTTTCGATCAACCTATCGATAATACAAATGTTGAAGAAAGAGTAGATACAAGCCATGGAATGATCCGTAACGAAGTTCTTTGTAGTAATTGTGGAAGCCATTTAGGTCATGTTTTTGATGATGGTCCAAAAACAACAGGTTGCCGATATTGTATTAATTCGATTTCTCTAGATTTTCAGCAAATGTGAATTTCTAAAAAAAATGGTTCAACTTTCTTAGCAGCTTTAATCGCACTACCTATTGGGTTATTTACTGGATTAAGAAAATTCAATTACATAACTGATTAGTTTTTATATATACATATAATGGAAATTACTTCTTGAGAAGGCATTTCCTTTCATTCTTTCAATCTTAATATCTATTAACTACTTGAATTTAGTAGATCTAATGCTTTTTCACACTTTTCTCTACCTAAAAGGAATTAATGCTAATTAACCAATTTTTTTCTTTTTTTTTAAGTTTATATAACCCTTTATGAAATTAAACCTTGGGACTTCTTTCATATATTGGCGGTATTCATCCCCCCATTTCGGTATGTCAAGTTTCTTTTCTTCTAAAAGAACCCCCCAGTAAGAAGAAACGATCATTACGATAATAGCGCCTACTGAAAGAGGTGTGAATGCAATGAATTCACTAAGAATGATTGGTAACAAGAAAAACAATATCATGAATGCCATTCCCGGATGTCTCATAACACTGTACGGTCCATCCCTAATTAATATGACCGTCTCATCATGTTTAAGTCCTCCTTTCTTGTAATGCATGCGAGTTGACCAAATCCCAATATATACACCAAGTGCAGATATGATGATTGAAATATAAATTATAAACAAGGGAAATTTAAATGATGGTAATTGTTCAGAGAATTGGATGTTAAACGGTACCCAAAGTATAACATAAAGGGCCCAAGGAATAAATTCCCATTTTTCCTTTTCTAGAAGTTTTCTTTTCTTAAGTTCTTTGTAACCTTCTTTAGTAGTGATTTCACCTTTTTTCAGTTTCTCTACTAAATCCTTTACTCCTCCTTCTTTTTCTACCATTTTTCTTATCAAAAATTATAATTCTGTTATTAAATCGAATTAACTTAAGAACTTACACTTAAGTATATTTTGTTTTATACATAAATGTATATAAATATTTTGTTATCTACACGCTTTAAGAACGGATTTGTAATTCTTATAAATTAGGATTTAATTTAAAGTAGATTTAATAGGAAACTTGTTATACTACAAAAGAGTTATATGAAAATATTTCATATTATGAATACTTATAAAAGATTAAATATTTTTTACTAAAATTTAGATGGAAATAAAGCTTAGAAATAATTTTAATCGATATTTTCATTAGTGGAATAATTTGAACTATAAATTTAAATGAAGAATAAATGAAAATAAATTTAGACGATGTTCAACAAACATTATTGATTCCATTATGGAGCCGTGCAAAATTAAATCAGGAAGAAAATCCTATACTTGTCGATTTAAAAGCGAGTGAAATTGTTAAGAAAATACAATATGATTTTAGTAAAATAGATTTTATAAATAATAAAAAAATTTTTCTATAAGGATTCACAGAATTATGGATTCATTTCATAAGCATCTTTCAAATTGTGTACGATACTCCAGACTCTTTTAAATCTCTCTTCGTCAACATTTGGTTTTTTTATCATCTTTAAGCATAATTCCATCTGTTTAGGGGTAGTACCAGGTTTATGATATAAGTTTAAAGCATACTTAGAAAAATCTCTAATGAGGAAATCAAAAATTTGATCTAAAGTATCATCGTCAATGTTGTAAATAGGAGCATTTTCAATAATCAAATGGGCGTATACAATTAGGGCAAAGATCTCTCCAATTCCAGAAATCATGAAGTCCATGTCATTCTGTTGTTCTAAACTAGGAGTTGCTGTTGTCCCAAGAAGATTAAATAATTCAATTTCTTCTAAGAAAATTTTAACATTGGGAAGATCGTATTTCTCAAATGCATGTTTCCAATTATGAAGACGAACACCTCCTAAACCCCGAGCGGGTCCCTGATCAAAAAGGAAATCATCGTTAGAGATTTGATCTTGCCTTGGAACCTCCTCATAATTTTTATGATTCATAAAGAAACTAAGCATGAATTTCAAAATTAAGGCAATATTAACATGAACGGTTCCTTCGAGTTTCGGTAATGCTCGAATATCTCTTGCAGCACTTTCAAAGTACATATCTTTTTCGAAACCCTTTGCGGCTATAACATCCCATAACAGATTTATTACCTCTTCCCCCTGTGTAGTGGTTTTCATCTTCATAACGGGAGCATAGAGTAGGTAACGTCTATCTTTTTTGGAAGCAACACGCATATAATCTGCAGTTCTAAGTCCAAATAATTTCATGGCAGTCAAGCGAGTGTATGCGTCAACAAAATTTTGTTTGACATGTTGAAAATCGGTAACATACATATTGTAGAGTCGTCGATGTGCAGCATGATGAATAGCTTCATAAAATGCGTGAGTACAGATACCAATTGAAGCCCAGCCTAAGTTATATTTACCAACATTAACAGTATTAAGTGAAGCATTCCAAGCATCTTCTCCCATGGAAAGAATATCATCGTGTGTTATGGGGTAATCATGGAGAGCAAAATTTGCTACATAGTTTTGACTATCACAGACATTCTTAATCAATTCATAATTTTTATGTTTATAATTTGCAATAAAAAAGACATATTGATCTTTATTTTTCATATCGTATGGAGGAATATTCCCTTCCATATCAGCAAGTTTCCCAAAAATAGAAACCATCTCCGCCTCGTTACCATTACCTATATAATATTTCTCTCCGTTAGCTTTATAAGTTTCATCCTCTTGAAGTGTAAGACTCATTTCTGTAGCATATATATCAGCACCATGAGCCCTTTCTGACAGACCGAACGCAAAGATTGCTCCTTCCTTTAATAATTGTGCTGCTTTTTTCTTTGCTACTTCATTTTTACTCATCCAAATAGGTCCGAGACCTAAAATAGAGACTTGCCATGTATACCAATATCCAAGTCCATAGAATCCAAGAATTTCATTAAATTCACATATACGCCACGTATCCCATCGATAATTTTCATCCTCTCCATACGGAGTAGGTGTTAGAAGTTCTGCAAAAATGTTATTTTCCTTTTGAAACTCAAGAAAATCAGCATACCAAACCTTTTTGTGGTCATCTTCTTTAATCTTCGCTTTCCCTTTATCTTCGAAGAATTCAATAGTCTTAAGCATAATTTCTCTTGAGCGATCGTCGGGATAATAACGATCATGTTGTTTTGGGTTTAAAAGAATTGTCATAATTTTCTATATATACTCCATCCTTAATTAAAACTTATATAGAATGATATAAACCTACTTCTAAAAATTTTTTTAATAATTGAAAAATATTAATGTAGCATGAATGAACCAAAATATCTAAACAAAGAAGAGATAGACAGACTCCTAACTTATCCATTAAATGAAGAAGAAATAATAATATGCCGTAAAAACCATCTTTTAACTAACGCTCGAGAGCATATTATTACAGGAAGTCGCGAACCAGGTTCAATCTATTTTAAAACTCATGAAGGGAAAGAAATATTGGATTGTACTTCACAAGCGTGGGTTTATAACTTAGGACATAATAATCCAGATATAAGTTATGCAATAAGTCTTCAATCCCAATATGTTACTCACTCTTGGTCATATTTCCTTACACCCGTACGAGTGAGACTTTTTAATAAACTCGCAGAAATAGCACCTGGTCAATTAAAGGGTGGTAAAGTAAGTGTGAACAACTCTGGAGGAGGGTGGGCGCTTGAATGTGCAATAAGAGTAGCAATGATTAATAATAAAAAAGGAGATCAATTCATTGTTTTTCGACGAGGTTATCACGGGTCAAGTCTAGTAATGATGGGCGCTTCTCAACGACTCCCCATGCGATTCTCTGGTTTTGGGCAAGAGCATTGGATGCGAAATTTTTTCCCTTACTGTTATCGTTGTCCTTGGAATTATAAGGAAGGTCTTGGAGGATTACGTGATAAATCATGCAATTTAGAATGTTTGGAGATGGTACGTCAAAATATAGAAATGTTTCCTACTGGTACACCAATTGGATGCATAATTGAACCAATGCAGGGTCCTGGGGGTCAAATTCCAGCACCTATCGATTTCTTAACTGGATTAAAGGAAATTTGTAGAACCAATAAAATTCTTCTCATATATGATGAGGCACAAACCGGTTTTGGTCGCACAGGTAAAATGTTTGGTACCGAATGGTATGAATCTACGTATAACAAAGATGTCTCACCAGATATTATGACTCTAACTAAAGGAGCTGCTGCAGGAGTTCCAATTGGAATTACGATAGCTTCACCTAAACTCCGTATGTTAACTGAATTCGAGGAACATTCTACCTTTTCATCACCTCCATTAGCGATGGCAGCATGTTTAGTAAACATTGAAATATTACAAAAAAACAATATACCTCAAAATGCCGAAAAACAAGGAAAGAAGATTACCTCTTATATAAAGGACCTTTCTGAAAGTATATCTCAGATTGGGGATGTGAGGGGGCCTGGTTTATTCATTGGTGTAGAATTTGTGAAAGATCCTGATACTCGAGAGCCCCATAATCAGTTATTAGATAAAATGGTGCATATCGGATGGAAAAATGGTATCTTTTTTGGTGAGCAAATGCAAATCATGTCAACAGCAGGTTATTTTATTCAAAACATCTTAAAAATTAAACCACCATTAATCATTAATGATGAGGAAACTGAAAAAATATGTGAACTCTTTGAAAAAAGCCTAAAGGAATCGATTAATTCGCTTTAATTTTATTTATTTATATTTCTATCTATTTTTGATAATACTAAATTATTAATATTCAAGTAGGGATAAATAAAGATATAATCATTTATATCCTGAGATTTTCTTATAAATTATTAAAGTGGTAGACAATACGAAGTAGACAAAAATGATTGTTATATTATTATATTTTCATACAAGAATAGGGACATCGATATTTTATTCTTTTCCAGAAACTCCGTTGGGTAAAGAAATAACAACCAGATTATACGATATCATGACTCAGCAGAAGGAAGAAGAGTTTTTTACCCATTCTTTCGAAAATTTAAAAATTCTAAATTTCTACTTTCAAATTTCCTCAGAATGGGCGCGAGGGAAAAGAGAAATGGTAATGATCTCAATAATAACTAATCCACAGATATCTCCCGAAATTGAAGAAAGTTTGTCATTATTATGTAAAAAATTCTCTGAAAAGATGCAATCGAATGAAGATGTTTATACAGGATTCTACACCTATGAACTAAATAAACATGATGATGTTGATAAAGAACGCATTATCAAAAATGAAAATTTAATCAAAGAAACAGTTCAAGATTTATATTGGGAGACGTTTGAGGAGACCAGAAAAAAATCTGAACAAGAGAAAATAACATTGTTATTAAATGATCGATATATATTTGAATCATTAGAAAAGATGTCAAGAGAGTTAAAAATAATTAGTAGAGAGGTAAATTCTTTAGAAAATCCTCCAAAAGAAAAGTCTGACATAATGAAATCGATTTCGAACTTGAACAAGATTATCGATGATTTATCTGAGGGCTTTATTGAGAAAATGTCTAGTCTTGATATTGAGTATGAAGACGCTTTACTACCCCTAAATGAAGAAATGGATAATGAAGTTAAAAAGAGTAAAAAAGAACTGCTTCAAGTTCTGCAAGATGAAATTCACGGAGATGATGATGATAATGATAATGATGATGATAATGATATTGATGATGATAATGATATTGATGATGATAATAATGATAATGATTAAATTATGAAACAAGAAGAATTAAAGGTTATTGTATACTCGGATTACATTTGTCCTTTTTGTTATATTGGATTCTACCGCATAGAGAAACTTAAAGAACAATACGATCTTGATGTTGAGTGGCGACCGTTCGAATTACACCCTGAAATACCTAAAGAGGGATTAACTACAAGAGAATTATCCTTTCCTAGAGGGTATCTAGAGATGGTTATGGAAAATGTCAAGAGACTTGCAGCTGAAGATGGTTTAACTTTCAAATTATCGGGGAAATTACCAAATTCACAGCTAGCTTTATTTATATCGGAATTTGCGAAGAAAAAAGGAAAATTTGATAAATTTCATAAGTTAGTATTTGATAAATACTGGAAAGAAGGAAGAGATATTGGGGATTTGACTCTTTTATTAGAACTTGCAGCATCTATTGAATTAAACAGAAATGAAATCTTGAACTATATTAAAAGCGATGAGCCAATTAAAAAATTAAATGAAGCTAGCTTTGAATTAGGAAGTTATGGAATAAATGGGGTGCCAACTTTTTTTATTGGTAATAGAGTGATAATTGGGGCACAACCTTATGATGTTTTTCAGGATGCTGTAGAGAGAGAAATTTCTAGTTGAGTTTGAACACATTCTTTACAAAAAACCGGATAATTTTAAATCATATAAATCTCGTTTTTTACTATAAGCTGAAAGTTAAAAATAAAAACAATATTATTCTTATAATTGATAAATTTGAGATTATAAGAATTTTAAAAATTATGATAAAATCAATTTTAATCTGTGATTCTCAAGGATATCCCTTCTATTCTAAAAAGTTGGATCCTAATTTGGATGAAATAAAACCTGCCATTTTTAGTGGATTAATTTCAGCAATCGGAGCTATAGGAAAACAGCTATTTAAAGAAGAGATAGCTACTATTACCTACGGTGAAAATTATGAAATAACCATTATTACTAAAGAATTATTTGGGGATCAAAAATCTATTTATTTTGTTTTTGTTATTGAGGGAGATGTAGATCTTAAGTCAATGAAGCAGATCAGCACTAACATTTTTATCGAGACTAAAAATGTTTTAAAAGATCCATCTTCTGCTCAATTGGATATCAAAGAAAAGGTAGATAAAATTTTGATAAACTTATAGATATTATAATTTAATCTAACCGCCTAATTTATTTATAAATTTAACAAAAAGATGAAAATATTTATTAGCAAATTGATTCATAATTTAATAGAAATTTAATTTTAAATAATGTAAAAAAATGAACGTAAAAAACCTTAAAGGTCGTCCTAAATTCAGATCGGGCCAATTCTTGGGTTATGTGCTATGGAAACAAACTGATGGCTTCCACTTGAGATGGACTACAAAGGGGGATAAAAAAAAAACATTTCAGGGGAAAATAATTTATCAAAACAAACTAAAAATAACAAAAATCGCGAGACCTGAGACTGATGTTAAAATTCATAAAACTAAGACAGGTAGAATTCAATGGAGTGCTACTGAAAAAGGTAGAATAAATGGATTCGATTTTTTTGCCTCTGGTAATTTCGCATTAGAATTAAGAATAAACCATAAAAGAATTAAAACAAAAAGAATATTTTTAGGTCAACTAATTGAAAGACCCCCTAGCAATCCTCTTATAATCATTCAATTTACTACTGATGATGAAAAAGTAATAGAGAAAGATTTTAAGAGAAAACTAAAAGAAAAAAGTAGAGAACCTTTAGTAGAAGTCGAACCTGAACCTATATATGAGTCCATTTTAGAAGGTCAACCTATATTTCAACCAGAAGCAGAACCAGTATATGAACCGGCTCCGGAACCTGAACCAGAACCAGTATATGAACCGACTCCAGAACCTGAACCAGAACCTGTATATGAACCGACTCCAGAACCTGAATCAGAACCTGTATATGAACCGACTCCAGAACCTGAACCAGAACCTGTATATGAACCGACTCCAGAACCTGAATCAGAACCTGTATATGAATCGACTCCAGAACCTGAACCAGAACCAGTATATG
>JAHQWY010000136.1 GCA_029856445.1 Promethearchaeia archaeon | reverse complement strand
ATTCGTGAATAATCATTATCAGCACTTAGAATATAATTTCTAGCCCATGCATGATAGTTATTAATGGTAATATCAGCATCATAATCTTGAGGATTTAATAGGTGAAAAAGCAACATTTTCAATCGTTTATTGAAACATAATATAAGGATCTTCCAATTTGGATGTCGTTTAGCCAATATTCTTGCACGGGCAATTAAAAGCACTGTCTTTCCACTTCCAGCAACTCCAAATATTAATCTATGACCTTCCCCCATTTCTCTTGCCAAATGTTCTTGTTCTTGGTCTAAAAGCTTTATCCTATCGTCAATTGAAAAATATTCAAGTAAATCAATTTGTTTTAAATCAGGTAATCGACAAGTTGGAATAAGATTTGCCCTTAACACTCTAAATTGCTCTTCAGAAAGATTTGCATTTACTGGGATAAGGTTAATCATAAATTCTTCAAAATTTTCATTTCTCCTTAACGTTTCTTTAAAGCATACATGAATTTTACTTGGTTTAAGTGCTCGGATTCCTCCAGCTGCATAACTAGCTTCTGGGATTTGGTTAAATGCTACTAATCGAGTTATTGGGATATAAACATCTTCAGAGAAGTGACAATAACCAATTCGATCTTTTATTGCACGCCAATATTGATACAATTGATCAAATGGATTTTCTATAAATATAGACATTTCATCTTTTAAACTCTCCCATTTACCCGTCTTTGGCGTAGATTTAAGGTATCTTTCGGAGTAATCCTTAACTTCCACGATTAATATTCCATGTAGTGGAGAAAGAACAACAAAATCTGGATGTAAATCTCCAATATAGGGTTCGAAATAGGCAATTACATGATTTTGTTTGTCAAAAAAATTGGAAATTCGATTATAGAACATCCTCTCTCCATCAGTTGCCGTTGAAGGAGGTTTGGACAGGAAATTTACCATAACTCAGAAGATATTTTCTTTAATATTGAATTCTTTCTCTTCAACAAGAGTTTAAGTGTTTTGAATTATAATTATATAATCGAAACTCTTCCTTATAAAATTTGAGAAGAAATAAGAGTTCCATAGAATACAGCATATTATATAGATATGTATGTAGCAAAAAAGCTTTTTTAGAAAAATTCGATAGAAATGTGTCTAGAACAGGTTTGTGTAATAAAATTGTCAACCAAATCGATTAATATTTATGACTCGTCATATTTCATTTTACTAAAAGAAAAATTATTTACATAATAAGTTCTAAATGATATATTTAATGAGCAATTGAAATTGGAGAAGATAATTTTGGAACTAGAAATGCTTTATAGCCCGCAAAAAATTGGAAATGTAGAAATTAAGAATAGAATTGTCAGATCCGCCACTTTTGAGCATAGAGCTGAAAAATATGGCTATGTAGGCCAAAAAATACTTGATATGTATGATGAATTAGCACGTGGTGGAACAGGGTTAATTATCACTGGATTTACGGGAATAGATCCGAGTGCAACAGGAAGTCCATATCAACTTCGATTAGATAATGATTCCTATATCCCAGGACACAAAAAATTAGTTAAATTAGTTCATGATCAACCAGATGTTAAGTTAGCAATACAGATTGTTCATCTAGGACGGCAATGTGAGCATCCAAAATTTACCCCTGTCGCACCTTCTCCGATCCCTGAAAAGACAACAGGTTTAACCCCAAGAGAATTAAGTACAGAAGAGATTTATGACTTAATTAAAAAGTTTAAAGAAACTGCTATTCGTTCTTATGAATGCGGATATGATATGGTCCAACTCCATTCGTCTCATGGGTATCTTCTTAGTAACTTCGTTTCACCTTATACAAACAGACGTAAGGATGAATTTGGGGGAAGTGTTGAAAATATGGCTAGAATTCTAGTAGAAATCTTCAACCAAATTAGAGATGAGCTTGGAAAAAAATTTCCTATAACAATTAAACTCCAAACCGAAGATTCAGTACCGGGAGGGCTTACATTAGATACGAGTTCAAAAATAGCACAGATTCTTGCTAATACTGGTTATGATGCGATTGAACCTAGTGGAGGGATTTATGAAAGCCAATTAACCCATAGAAATCCTTATCCTTGTAAAATGATTAAATCATCTGAGGACGAGAATTACTTTTTACCTACAGCCAAAATTATAAAGCCACTCATAAAGAAATCAAAATTAATTTTAGTGGGAGGAATAAAAAATCCCGTCTCTGCAGAGAAAATAGTACGTGATGGTCATGCAGATTTCATCTCGATGTGCCGACCGTTGATATATGAACCTGATTTACCTAATCGCTGGAAAAGTGGTGATACTTCACCAGCGAAATGTATAAGTTGTAATTCTTGCTTGACAATAATGAGAACAGGGCCATTATATTGTCTTACCAAAAAGAATTTAGAAAAAAAATCACAAAATTAAAAATAAGTTCAAGATATTTACTTATAAAATAAAATGAGTAAACTTCTAATCGTGAAGTTATTTATCGTTTTCTAAATATGTGAGCATCATAAAAAGGTAGCTTTATTAACTCAAGTTGGAAATGGAGCCCTTGTATATAATTTCTTGGATCGACTGCATCAGGGTGCGTTGGAGATCTTCGCTCCCGTATGAACTTTATCGCATCACTATTTGGTTCGAAAATACAAACCATTCCGTGTAATTTTAAGATGCGGAAACATTCTTTGAGAGCTACTTCTTTATCATTAATATGATGTAAGGATCCTAAAATAAATATAGCATCCATAAAAGAATCTTCAAAGGGCATATCTTCAGCATTAAAAGATTGGTACGTAATCATATGTTCTACTTTTACTTTCCTAGCTAATTCTAACCAGTCCTGTTTAGCATATTCTGATTCATCATCTTCTGGTTCTCCCGTAATGACTTTATAATTGTTCAAGGCGAGAGTTACTGCCATTGTGCCATTTCCTGTACCAATATCTAAAATTTTCGCACTTTTTTCCAATTGTAAATCTTGAAGTACGGGATTGATCTCATTGAAAATAAAAACAAATTGATTTCCCAGAATCTTTCTTATTTCTTCAATATCCAATATCTTATCAATCCTTTTTCTATTTTTGAATTTATTATTCTTTTTATGAATTCCGACTACTTTTTCTTTTTTAACATTATATTTTATAATTGGGTCCAATCGTAGTGTAAATCGTCCCAAAATTCATTTTTCGAACTGGTGCTTTCTTTAATGCAGTCCACTGTTTTCCATCCCATCGAAAAATCTTATTTGAATGTGGATTGGGGGATTTGGGATCAATTTCTTCATCTATAGTTCCCAAAAATTGCCAAAGGTAGTTTTTATTGGCACGAGCACCCCCATGATGCCAATGTCCCGGCAATTGAGACTCAAATCTCCAAGTATCAGAATCATAATTATAGACTAAGTGCTGTTTTCTGACGGAACCTTTATAGTTTTCTCTTTTAGGGTTATAAAAATCTCTATTTATGTTCCATCCCCCTATTATATGTAATTCATTTTGCCATTTATCTCCTGTTCCATCTGTAGTAGGAATTGGACATCGATTCATCACTTCCCATTTATCGGTTTTAGGATTATAACGCTGATTTAAAGAACCCTCATAGGTGTTCAGTGGTTTATTTCCAGTATTTCCTGAGGAATAATATATCCACCCATTATGATAGCTGGGAATAGGAAATGATTGCGAATATGGAGCATCTGCAACTTCAGTCTGCCATTCATCATTTAATAGATCATAACTCCAATTCCACTTGACTCGGTTAAATGTACCTTGAGCATTATCACCACCAAATAGATACATATAACGGTTATCAATGACAGGATAAAATTTACCCAATTTACTGCGTGGTTCGGGCAACCTATTATAGAGTTCCCAAGCATCCTCTTCTATTTTATAAACTTGAACATAGTCAGAGCATCCAGAATGAGGTTCCGTTTTCCCTCCGAAGCAGAAGATTTTATTATCAAAAAATGTCCAACCCGCACCTTGAACAGGATAAGGCATGGGAGATAGTTGCCCATTTTCACTACTATACCATTCATTGGCATTGATATCGTAAACAGTTATATCTCCAACAGCATATTTATTTTCCACTTTTCCACCAATAGCCCATAGGAACTCTCCTTTACTCATAACTATTTATACTCTCTTTTAATTATGACAAATCTTTTTCTAGAATGAGAATCATATGTTAGTAAATATGATGATTCATATTATTATAAACATTTTAATTAAAATAATATAAAAAAATTTCAGTGATGAAGAAATGCCCTTTTTTGAAAGAGAGAATGTAAAAATATATTATGAAGATATAGGCAGTGGAGAACCAATTATAGCTAATCATGGATTAGCTGAGGATACAACATATTGGAGCGAGACAGGTGTTACAGCAAAGCTAGCTGAGAAATATAGAGTAATTTCCATGGATATGAGAGCTCATGGTCGCTCAGTAGTAAAAAGTGAACCGTATGGATATGATGCTGATACAATGGGAAATGACTTCGGTGATCTAGCTGATCACTTGGGTATTGATAAATTTCACATACTTACTCACGCAACTGGAGGTATGGCAGGAGTACGTTATGCAATGACGAATTCAGAGCGTTTAATCAGCCTTATGCTCACAGATACTGGTTCTGCAACTCAACCAGACTTTTATCTTCAACCAGATCGACCGCAACTTACTGAGGAACAAACAAGAGTAATTCAAGAATGGACTTTAAATGCATCTATTGAAGAAAGGATACAAGCTGCGAAAGCAAATCCTGGAGAATTTCTATTCAAGATGGCTGAACATCCAAACAATGAAGGTATGTGGAAGATATTTGAGGGATTTTTACGACGACAAGATATTAAAGCAATAATGGATTTTAGGGCTGTTTTTTATAGCGATCCTGACCCTCGGATTGAAGGTCTTAGGCAAATTAAGTGTCCTACCCTTGTTTTATTAGGAGAATTTGATATTGTGTTCCTTAAACCGAGTGAGATTATGGCTAAAGAAATCCCTGATGTACGACACGTAATTATGCCTGATATTGGACACATGACAGCTATAGAGGCTCCTAAACAAACAGCGAAAGAGATTCTTGACTTTCTTGAAACAGTAAAGCAAACTGGGAAAGCGAATAGATAATAAAATAATAATTTAAAAAATTATTATGTGATTACCATAAAAAAAGCATTAAAACCTTTACGATTAAAACCATTGAAACTAGGAGAAGTAAAACCAACGAGATGGTTAAAAAACCAATTAACAACACAATTAAATGGATTATCAGGTCATCTGGATGAGTTTTGGCCAGATATCATGAATAGTGGATGGATTGGAGGAAACGCTGAAGGATGGGAACGCTTCCCTTATTGGTTGGATGGTGTGATACCATTAGCATTTCAATTAGAATCTCAAGATTTAATTGTCCGAATTAAAAAATATATTAATTACATTCTTGATCATCAGCAGGATGATGGTTGGTTTGGGCCATCTAAATGGGATAATAACCCGGAGTACGATCCTTGGCCAAATATGGTGTTTTGTAAGGCATTAATTCAATATTTTGAGATACAAGGTGATACCAGAATAATTCCCGCTCTGTTAAAATACTATCATAAATTGGATAAGGTTCTCGATGAGTATCCTCTGGGACATGGTTGGGCTCAAATGCGTTGGATGGATGGTGTTTGGGGAATCCATTGGTTAATCGATTATTTGGAAGAAGATAGGGATGAAATTGCTTTTCTATTATTGCTCGCAGAAAAGTTGAAAATTCAAGGATATGATTGGAGGGAGCACTTTAATAATTTCTTTTATATTCATTTCAAAAAAACACTACAGAAATTTCAAATTTCAGGGAAAGAAAAGATTTACCATGTAGTAATCTACAGCAAAAATATCATTACCCCTGAGGATTCGAATAAAAAGTATAGAGGTCGAAAATTTAGGAAATCTAATCTCCTATCCCATGTCGTTAATAATGCCATGGGAATAAAGGCTTCGACTATATGGTCAAGGCAAAGTGGTCTTGAATCTGATAAAAAAACTATTTTTGCCGCGATTTCTAATTTAGATAAGTATCATGGACAAGTGACGGGATTGTTTTCGGGGGATGAACATTTAGTAGGAAAAAATCCTTCCCAAGGTACAGAATTATGTTCTGTTGTTGAATACATGTTTTCATTAGAAACAGCAATCCCAATTTTGGGTTGTAATTCTGAGGGTATATCATTGATTGACAGGTTGGAATTAATTTGCTTCAATGCACTTCCTGCAACTTTCTTGCCTGATATGTGGGCTCATCAATACGATCAACAGGCAAATCAAGTACAAGCAATAAGAGTAGAAAATCAGATCTATTCTACAAACGGTAAAGATTCAAATATTTATGGTTTAGAGCCAAATTACGGTTGTTGTACCTCGAATATGCATCAAGGTTGGCCGAAATTTGTTGAGTATGGATTATGGGCTAAGGATCCAGAAGGTCTTGCATGCTTGGCATATTCCCCATGTAAAATATCAACAGATCTTATTGTGGGTAATAAGGTACATATCATTGAGATTGAAGAAATTACAGATTATCCCTTTTTAGATTCTATTGATTTTTCTATCCACTTAAATGAATCTTTAATCTTTTGCTTGAAGTTTAGAATTCCCGCTTGGGCTGTGAATGCTACTATTCAAATTAACCAAGAAGCACCAATTAAATGTGAATCAGGTAATTTTTTCAAAATTACTCGCGAATGGAAAGATAAAGACCAAGTTACTTTAATTCTACCTATGGAAATAAAATTTGAAACTAGATATAACAAAGCAAAAGCAATATTAAGAGGATCGTTGGTATTTTCTTATAATCCTGAGGAAGAAAAAACTTTACTGAAAAAAATTTGGAGTAGAGCAGCAAAATTAAGAAAAGACAACTCACTCAATATACCCCCTCAAGTAATAGATTGGGAAATAAGACCGAAAAGTCCTTGGCAATATGCTCTTGTAGAACCTTTAACCCCGGAAATCATAAAAATTAGAGAAAATATAGCAAATTTCCAGAATTTTAATAATCACAGCCCTCCGTTAAAAATAAAAGTAAAAGGAGTCGAGGTTCTAAATTGGGGGCTTGAATATGAAGCAGCTTTACCTCCGCCTAATAATCCTAAAGCAAAAACGGGAACTGTTGAAGAATTAGAATTGATCCCATATGGTTGCACCAATATAAGGATAACTGAATTTCCTGTTGTGAGAGATGTTAAGATATGAATTTCAAGGAAAAATAGAAAAAAGTGAAAATAAAATTATTTAGAGTGTATGGTAAAACTACTGTATTTGTTTTAAGTAGAGGTACTTGATGGTGGTTCCATTTCTAAAAGCTCAGTAACATACCCAAACATTTCTCTTGTATCATAATATACAAATTTGTATGGGGGCACTCCACTAATAATACGTTTTATCCCCATTGAATCCCATTTTTTCGTATGTTCTTCAATATTCTCAACCAAAACACCAATATGATGAATTCCTCCCTCAGGAACCTCCTTCAGGTACTCAGAATAAATAGATTTATCATCCAATGGTTCAAATAATTCAATCTCTGTGTTCGCAATAGTAGCATGAGCCATTTTGATCCTTAAGGGATCCGTTAGCTCTCTAATAACAGTGTTAACCGGAACGGTTACTTCTTCTATTTTAAAATCAATATCATACAAATCTTTAATAAATTTTGATATTTTTGAGATGTCTTTATAAACAACGCCAATATGATGTAAGTGTTTAAACATATTCAATCAATATCCTAAAATTTTTTAAAATCTGTTAAAAAAATATTATTATTTCTTTGTTAAGTTTTTCTATTATAATTTTTATAATGATATAAATTCGAAAAAGCTTTGGCTGCCCTTGAAAAGCTTGGGAACAGGGGGATTTCTAATTCAATTAACCTTTTTCTGAATTCTTTATTGTGTGAATCAGGACTAGTTATCATAAAGGGTTTTTTCAATTTAGTGCATATATCTCTGTATCTTATTAAATCTGTGTAAAATCTTTCAATTGCCTCATCATTTAATCTCCCTCTTCTCCCTCTAGGAGATGTATTAAGTCGAATACCACCGCATATATAATCTTCGCTTATCGCCAGTTTGAACAATTCAAACCGGAGATCGTCATCTCTAATATCTGGAAGATCCAAAGGATTTGTTATCGAGCCTACTCGGATCAAGTCTTTCATTTTGGAATGAGTTGGTTCTCGAATTGCCGGAATATCTATTCCCACATTTAAACGGGAAATAGAATCTACACCTAACACGGAAGATCCCCCACTCCAAGTTATCATGAGTATATTATTATATTTTGGCTCACAATCAGAACAGTATCTAAACAATACGGCTGTATCTATCAATTCTTCTAATGACTCTATTGGAATTGTATTTGTTTGTTTGAATAAGGATTTCCAAATTTGATCTTGTGATGCTAATGATCCTGTATGGCTACTTGCTGCTCTTTTTCCTAACTCCGAAGTTCCCCCTTTCAATAGAAGTAATGGCTTCTTATTCTTTTTTAATGAATCGAAAAAGATTCTACCTTCTAATTCTGATTGTCGAAATTGAGAAAACCCTTCCATATAAGACAATATAACATCTGTATTATCATCTTTATTAAAGAAATCTATCAAATCTGAAGTTCTAAGAGATATCGAGTTACCCACACTCGCAGCGTAAGAGAAATAAACTCCTCTATTATTTAGACTAGAAACAATCCGATTCGTAAGATCCCCACTTTGTGAAACTAATGCAAAATTACCTGCTCGTTCACTAAAATTCTCAGCATAAGTGAATTTACCTCTTGGACTATAAATCCCCATGCAGTTTGGACCTACTAATCGGCTATTTTCATTGTTTTTGAATAATTCATATAATTCCGCTTCAATTTCGTATCCTTTCTCATCGAATTCACCTGTTCCAGCAGAGAATACATGGATCGTATAAAATTTTTTTTCTAAACATTTTTTTATTGTTTCTAATAGTCTATT
>JAHQWY010000135.1 GCA_029856445.1 Promethearchaeia archaeon | reverse complement strand
GGTACAGGTGGAACAGTTGCTTCAAGATTAGATTATACCACAGGAGCAGTAATACCTTCTTTTACTCCAGGAGAATTATTTAGTGCTGTTCCAGAATTAGCAGAAATTTGTAACATTGATTGTGAAATGGTTTTTGAAATTTTATCAGAAAATATGAAGCATGAATATTGGCAAAAGTTAGCAAAAAAAATTGAAACGGCAGCAAATTCTGGAATTGATGGTATAATGATTGGACATGGAACAGATACAATGTCTTTTACTAGTGCTGCTTTATCATTCATGTTAAAGGACTTATCTATCCCTGTCGTATTGGTGGGAAGTCAAAGAAGTTCTGATAGACCTTCCTCTGATGCTGCTTTAAATTTGATAAATGCCGCAATTGTAGCTAACTCTGATATCGCTGAAGTCGTTATTGCAATGTTAGGCTCTACATCACATGATTACGGATTAATTCACAGAGGAACTACTGTAAGAAAAATGCATTCTTCTGTAAGAGATACGTTTCGAACAATCGATAATATCCCCCTTGGAATGATTAAGGATAATGAAATTAAAATGTTTACTCAAGATTATAGAAAAAGATCAAAATCTAATACAATCGCAAATACAAACTTCGAGAAGAAAGTAGCCCTCATTTATTCATATCCTGAAATTGATACTGAAATAATTGATTTCTACATCGATAAAGGATATAAAGGGATTGTTTTTGCTGGAACGGGATTAGGTCATTTACCTACTAATCTCTATAACTCTATAGAAAGAGCAGTACAAGAAGGAATGACAATTCTTATGACCACACAAACTCTCCATGGGTTCGTTGGCATGAATGTATATTCAACAGGACGAGAACTATTGGACCTGGGTGTTATTCCAGGAAGAAATCTATTACCTGAGGTTGGATTCGTTAAATTAGGCTGGGTATTAGGACAAACTAGCGATTCTGAAGGAATTAAAAAATTACTCCTTGAAAATATCGCAGGAGAATTTATTGAAAGAGAAATACCAATTGCCTTCAATTATAATATCGATCAACTTCTAAAAAATAATAAACTCTAATCCATTGAAAACAATAAAAAATTTAAAGTTTGAATAATTTATTTGTCTATCCAGAAAATATCGTGAAGTAAATGGGAAAGCGAATTTTAGCTCAACGGAAAGGTAGAGGGACTTTACCCTTTCGATCGCCCTCACATCGGCACATTGGACCTATAAAATACCGTCCTTTTAAAAAAAGTGAGAAATTATTTAAATTTAAAGTAATAGATCTTATCCATTCTCCAGGACGAGGAGCTCCAGTAGCAATAGTTAAGTATGACGATGAGGAGAAAGGATATTGGCTTGCTCCAGAGGGTATATATATAGGACAAGAATTCATCCAATCTAAAACAGGTTATGGACAACCCATAGAAGTTGGCAATATTTTCCCTTTAAAAAAAATGCCACTTGGAACATTAGTGTTTAACATCGAAAGCACCCCTCAGGATGGAGGTAAATTCGCAAGATCCTCTGGCGTTGCCGCGATTGTAAGAAACAAATCTGGAAATAAAGTTGAACTCCTATTTCGGTCAAAGAAAACCAAATGGGTAAATGAAAATTGCCTTGCAACTATCGGTGTTGTTGCTGGTGGAGGAAGAACAGACAAACCCTTTTTAAAGGCAGGTAATAAATTTTATTATAATAGATCTAAGGCAAAAAAGTGGCCTGTGGTGAGAGGAGTCGCCATGAATGCTGCATCTCATCCTTATGGAGGTGGAGCTAAGCAATCTCCTCACAAATCTACGACAACTAGCAGAAATACTCCACCAGGTAGGAAAGTTGGACAAATAGCTGCTCGTAGAACAGGACATCAAAATTAAAACTTCTATTTTGTATTTCCTTAAGCTTAAAATAATATAGAATCTAAAATCATTTTAATTTATGACAAAATGAGGAGAAAATACTCCTCAAATCTAACCCTATTGGAAATGAAAAAGGAAAAACTTAGTTTGCATTAAAATTAAAACTAACATGTTGTAAAAATTCTTTATATCTCGAGCGTAAGGTTACCTCTGTAACCCCTATAACTCGTGAAATATCTTTTTGGCTTATTTTTTGGTTCTTTAATTTTGCTACTAAATAAACCGCTCCTGCACATAACCCCTTTGGATCTTTGCCACAGATAGATGTTGAGTTTATGAAATTTGTG
The DNA here is from genome assembly GCA_029856445.1 of Promethearchaeia archaeon. Taxonomy (GTDB): domain Archaea; phylum Asgardarchaeota; class Lokiarchaeia; order Sigyniarchaeales; family SOKP01; genus Loki-b32. The sequence continues at coordinate 6,808 of JAHQWY010000135.1, read as the reverse complement.
AGCACTTTTATTGCTTCTTTCTCAATATTAATGTCTAATTTTAAATCCGCACAATACCTTGGAATTAATGCAATTGGATCGATATGTGGGGATTTTAAGTTCAATTCTCGTACTAAAATTTTATAACATTTTTTTACAATGTTATCATTAATTGAAGCTTCACTTAAGATTTCCTGGAGTGTAATTGGTATTCTTTCTTGTTTGCATACATAATACGCACATGCCGCAATCATCCCATTTATTGACCTTCCACGTAATAAATTCTTTTTAAATACCTCTTTATAAAGACGAACTGCTGCCTTTTTAACTCGCTCTGGAAAATTTAAATTACCGCCAATCCTCTTTAATTCAGTTATAGCTATAAGCATATTTCTTTTTTCCCATGATAAATGCGTGTTCCACTTAGCTGCCCTTCTTAAATCAGGATTCTTGATCTTTGTTCTATCGATAATAGTACTCAAACCAATATCCGGCATTAAAATGGATATAGGGCAGCCTGTTCGTTCTTTTTTATCCTTCTCCTGTTTTGAATAGGCTCTTATTCCACTATGAGAAATGTCAACTTCCTTCTCATTTACAACCAAACCGCATTGCTGGCACACTGTCTCCCCTCTCTGATGGATAGAGATCGTACCCCCGCCACATTCAGGACAAAAATTCGCCTGAGGAGTTATTTCAACAACCATTATTTCTTACCCTTGCCCAAATCTTATGTTAATGATTTCTAAAATTTTTTTTATCGCACAACCATTTTTCAATCGAGATTTTTTGTACACAAAACTTTTGTGTGAGAATTTTGTGTGAAAAAAGCAATCTTAGTTATAATAATAGTATCACGATCAAGTATTTAAATGTTTTGTTGTAAAAATTTTTTTTATATATGCGCACAATACCTTTGTGTTTTGTATAAAAAAGTATCTAGGGAAATCATTCTTAATTTTTTTATGCAATGTAATGGTAAAAAAAGTGATATAATATGGTAGTGATATCCATTTTTTATAAGAAAAAAAATATAACAATCATTTTTTGTCGCAATCGTATGAATCAGTGGGTCATAATTACAAAATCCACGACAGAAATGTAAAAAAATTGCATAAAGTTATAAATAATTTTGAGATAAAAAATTAAAAATTTAGAATTTGTGTACATAATTTGACATTATTTAATTTGTGTAAATTAATTATATTTCATTTGAATGAGATCAAACTTTTTTTTGAACTTGCCTATTACTTCACGAGATTGAGAGTTTTGGGACAGATATAGTGAAACAAGGTTAGGTGGAAACACACTAAAATCCTTATAACATTTAAATAAAAAGAGATCATAAGATAGTTAATACTCTTTTGTTGAAAAAACTGGTGGGTGAAGTATAAAACATGGCATTAAGGATTATAGGTATAGGAGGAGTGATAATCTTAGTCATAGGATTGATACCTCTTATTAATGGCATATTCATAGGAATTTCAAGTAATTGGGCTACTTCCATGGCGTTAGCATGGGCTATGAATATCATTCTCGGTAGTATTCTAACTTTTTTCGGATTTGTCGTAATATTATATTATCTAATTAAAAGATGAACAACTTAATTTATCAGATAATTAAGTATTCATTCTTAGTGATAGATTTAAAGATAATCAAATAAGTGTTGTCCAGGGTAAATCAGTTCCAATTGAGATAAAGGTAACGGATCCCACTAAAGGTGATGTACCTTTATTAAATGCTACAGTAATATTAGATATAAAAGGAATTTTATATGAATTTGAAGAAATTGGAAACTACAAACTTGATTTTCGTACAAATAATGTAAATGCTTTTTTTTCTGCTCAGACTTTAACTGGTAAAATCAATGTTTCAAAAGAAGATTACATCACTCAAGAATTTAGCATTACCATTGTAGTTAATATGGAAGAAATTTTTCCTGGAATACCTACATTTTACTTTTTATTAATCCTTTTTGCTATTGCTGCCTCAATATGTAGTATAGTTGGATATAAAGTATATAAATATACCACAATTCCTAAATTCGTTAAGAAAATTAGATCCATGAAAAAAGCAATTGATGGAAATAAGATAATCCCAGAATCCCTTTTATACCGCAATAAAGAAGCTTTTATAGGGGAATTAATAAGAGAAAAATGGGATAAGCTTGGGTTATCGTTAGAAGACATTTTAGGGATCAAAATTGAAAAATATAAGAAGATACCAAAGGAAGAGGAAGAAATTGCTGAATTTACAAGAACACATGATAAAAAACCTGTAGGAATGGTATTGATGAAATGGGATGAAAGGATTGGGACTGAAATCATTACTACATATCCTAAAAATTTTGAAATTTCTGAAAAAACATTATTGCAAATATATAGTACCCATGAATATAGTGAAGAAAAAGGAATAATAACATTAACTGTTGGCTCTCTAAACATCTTATCATACTATACAGGACCAGAACTAGGATATTATCTTCTTTTATTTTTAAATTTAGACGATGATCCTGATGCTTATGAAGGTGGAATGTCAGATATTGTTCATATAATATTACAAAATTTACCAAATGATTCTTACTTACCAATGATCCCTTCACTTTTTCACCGAATAGCAGTATATCCATCTCTTAGTAAAGAAGAAATTTTACCAAAAAATTATTATAATGAACTTAAACGAATAATTATTAAAAATTTAAGTGATTATGGAGCAGCCTATAAATCTGAATTAGAAATTTGGATTAGGGACAAATTTACTGAAAGTTACATCGATTTAGATTCAATTTTAATTGATCTTGTTAAAAGTGATATTATTAAAGAAGTGTCAGTAAAGGGTATGCCTTCAGAATTAATTTTCCTCACCAAAGATCTTTTTATGCTTCGAGTACCCCCAATTAATTTGTTAGAGAATCCAATAGATTTAGGTTTACCAACTCAATTTGCTAAAGCTTATTCATCTGAAGTAAAGAAATTTTTTCAAAATTATCATCCCTCAGAAGAAGATAACCTTAGAATTGTGGAGATATTGATCAATCCGCAAGTTTATGAAACACTACGATTATTAAGAACGGCGATTGTTACAAGACAAGATCTTGAAAAGCTTAAAAAGAAAGGAGTTGAAGACATCTATGCCGTACTGAAAATGTTATGGGATACTCAAATGATTAAAGTCTTTAAAGATGAGAATGATATTGAGTATTACACCCTTCTATCTGATCTATCCATTGATTATATCTTCCCAAAATATCTTTTAAGAAATATCAAATTAGCATACGAACAAAAATCTAAAGCGAAAAAAGTATTAATTGAATATCTAAAAGTCCTTGAGGATGCATATTTTGATTTAAAAACTCAAGAAAAAGGAAAAACATAACGATTACTATTAATTAAATACTTTTTTTTTTAATTTTTTTAAGATTAGTTAATAAAACTTAATTTTGTTTTACTATAGTTATCAGCAATTTCGTGCCATTTATATATTTTTTAATATCCTTTTTTAGGAGTTTATTAAATTGTGCAATTATTATTTGTGTACAAAAATTTTCATAATTTATTCAATCCTTAGTAGAAAATTTTATTCTTACGATTAACCCTCAAAATTTATCTAATGAATAAACATTAAATATAAGTTCTTTTATTAGGTTTTCAATAAAAACTATCGATTTCAATTAGTGGTCAAAAAATTCCGTCTTCAAAGAACCCAGACAAAATCAACGACAAAACTGAAAAGATCTCAGAAGATGGTGATTTAATAAAAATAGATAATAATTCCATTGAGAGAACTGAGGAAATGAAAAGGTATGAAAAAGAAACTAATAGATATGCAGTATGGCGCGGAGTAATAACTGAAGGCTTTAAAAAATGGCAAAAAGGAGAAAAAATTTATCAACGGGATAAAGAACGGATTTCTTTATATGTTTCTGAGGATACTAAATTGAAATGGATAGATTATACCAAGAATGACGGCAATTTAACAATTTCAAAATTAATTAGAGAGGCTGTAGACACATACATAGAAAGTCAAGAGCAATTCAAAGGTACTAGTTTAGGTCGATTAAATCCTGAGACTATTTCAAACATTTCTCATACATTAAAAGAACCACTCACTTCAATAAAGGGTTATTCTCAACTACTCCTTGAGAATTACAGAGAGAAATTAAATGAACAAGTGTTAGATACGGTAAAAAATATATTTGAACAGAGTATTTTGCTTGAGAAGAAAATAATCAATATTTTAGATAATATTAAGGTAGAACCTGAATATGATGTTTTGTTAATTGAAGATGATTTAGCAACCATTCGGCTTATTAAGAGTTATTTCGAAAGTAAGGGATTTAAATGCAAAGGGGTTGTTAGTGGTTCAAAAGGATTAGAAGAATTAGGTAATGCTGTTCCCAAACTCATTCTATTAGACATTATTTTGCCAGATTTAAGTGGGTATGATATATGTAAAACAATTAAGTCCGATAAAGAATATAAAAATATTCCTGTTTATTTTTTGACTGCAATAGCTGCTTTTGAAGTGGAAAAGAATTTAGATGAAACGAAAGCTGATGGGTACATATTAAAACCTTTTAATTTTGCTGATTTTGAAGTCATATTTGATATCTTAAAAAATTCATAAGAAATATTAAGCCAAATATTAAAATCACACTTTTATTAATTTTAGTTTCAACTAATTGAGTTGCTTAAAAACTATATTTACATATCATATTAATATTTATAATAAAAAAGTATTATTAAAAGATAAAAATATACAAATTATTGTAAACAATCAAATTTTTGATGATTATTTTTATAAAAAAAGAAAATAACTTTAATAATAGATACAAATTTTAAATAGGAGTTTACAAAAATTTTTAAAATACTTATTTTACAAAATTACCATAGTAAAAGAATTAATGCTTAGAGAGTTGATGCGAAAATTTCGGGCGAAAAAAAAAGTAATAAAAATAGAGAAAATGATGAAGAAGATCTCGAAGGATTAAGTATGACAGATGAGGAGATCGCAAAATTAGAATTAGATAATCCACGTACTAAAAAACTAATGAAAATTTATCAAGAACAGACTGATAAATATGCAATTTGGCGCGGAACTATCACTGAGGGATTTAAAAAATGGCTAAAAGGAGAAAAAATTTACGATCGAGATAAAGAAAGAATTTCCTTATACGTGTCTGAAGAGACTAAAAATAAATGGCAAAATTTTAAGGAATCCCACGAATATTCAACTATATCTGCACTAATTAGGGATAGTGTTGACTACTACATTGAAAAAAAGTCAGATTTATTGAGTGGGGGATTAAGAGGGATGAATGAAAAAACCCTATCCAATATTTCACACGCTCTAAAGGAACCTTTAACAACTATTAAAGGATTTAGCCAACTACTTATAGAAAATTATAAAGATGAATTAGATGAGGATGTTTTGTCAACTATTAAAAATATATTTGATCAAAGCATGCTACTTGAAAATAAAATTATTAACATACTAGACGATATACAAACGGAAGATGTTGAGCCCCAATATGATATACTCCTCATAGAAGATGATCTTGCAACAATTCGGCTGTTAACAAGCTATTTTGAAAGTAAAGGGTATAAATGCAAAGGCGTAGTGAGTGGAACAAAAGGCATAGACGAATTAAGAGGGGGTGTACCTAAGTTAATATTATTGGATATCATCCTACCAGATATCTCTGGTTATGAAATTTGTAAAATGATAAAAGAACATCAGAAATATAAAGAAATACCTGTCTTTTTATTAACAGCAATTCCTGGGAGTGAAGTAGAGAAAAAGATGTCAGAAACTAAAGCAGATGGCTATATTTTGAAACCATTCGATTTTTCTGATTTCGAAATATTATTTCAGCATATCTAAAGTTTTAGATTTTATTCTTTTATTAAAAGAATGAGAATTTTTTTATTAAATCTTATTAAAATATTTGGAATCATGCTCATTTATTGCATCTGTAAGAACTAAACACAGTTTTTCTAATATTTTGGTATCAATTTTGTCAAGAGTATCTCGATTAGTATGCATATAATCATAAGCTTCAACCTCACCAATCCCAAATCCCCATAGACCTTTATCTCCTAAATAACCTCCATCGGAATGGGTACCAAAAACCCTACTAGTGGTGTAATGTCTGACCGGGAGATTTCTCTTGTTATTCAGGAGTAAGTAATCAATATCCTTGACATTATCACCTTCATTTTCTCCGGGGAATAAAAATACGTTTTTAGCAATCGATTCAAAATTAAATACAATCATTGTAGTAGGATTATGGTCTTTTATATTATTATAAAAATGCTTAATACCCATTGTTCCGCATTCTTCAGCCCCTGTAAAAAGAAACCATAAACTATAGTTATTCAATCTATTTTCAGGGATACTATAATAATGTACCAGCTCTAAATTACACGCAACACCTGAAGCATTATCAACAGCACCTACAGAACTATTATCTGTGTTATTAAGAAGCATTAAGATGGTTACCAATATGTTTGTTATTAAGGGAAACAGTCCGATAATGAAAAATGTTAATTTAAATCTTATTAATATCAAATTTTTAAGAATTATTAAGAAACCGAGTACAACTGACGAGGAAATCCAAACTTTAATTATCCTTGTCCGAGTGTTGATCTTAAATCTTTGTCCTTTGGAATCTAAATGACTTATAAACCCAAAAACTCTATTATTATTCTCTATTTTATGTGAAATTGGATTTATCTTTACCAGAAGGTTCTGTGATTTTAGTTGTTTAATGAATTGTATTTTTTCGGGTTTTCTTGTCAAAATAATTAATGTAGATAATAAGCCTAAT
>JAHQWY010000134.1 GCA_029856445.1 Promethearchaeia archaeon | reverse complement strand
GGTCCTTACTTATAATTCCTAGAAAGGGGGTAACAATAAATTTCGAAATGGTAGGAAAATCATCTAAACACCCAATAATTCTAATATCTTCTCGAGGTACTCCTATTTCCTCCTCAGTTTCTCTTAAGGCTGTATCTTTCAAAGTTTTATCCAATTCAGGTTCGAATTTTCCTCCAGGAAAAGACATTTCGCCCCTATGTCTTGTACCCTCATTTGAACGGTGTATTAAAATAAGCTCATAAGGTTTATTTTCGTGGGGGATTATTGAGAAAAGAACTGCTGCTTTTGTAAAGAAACTATCATTAAGGGAAGTCCTTGATGGAGAATCACAGGGATGAATTTTCTTCTTTATTAGTTGTTCGTCGAAATTCAAGTTATTCGATATTGCGAAAATTTAAAATTATTTGAAAATCATAATATTTATTCCTAAAAAAGTTTTTATCAATTATAAAATCATGAAGCTTCCGAAAGAACTTAGAGACAAACGAGATGTCGGAGGAACGGGTAAAAATAGAATTTGTTCCATAAAAGATTGTAATGAGAATGCAATTCGTTCTCTCTCAGAAAATACATGGAAGAATTATGTAGAAAAAGCGGGATTAAAACTTAAAGATAGTTCCAATCGCAAAATTTATTTATGTAAACCTCATTATAGTCAATCTAACAGATTTAGAAAGATACAAGAAAAGAATTTCCAAAAGAAAGGTTTTCTAGATAATTCAGCTTCTCTTAAAAAAGGAAAGTGGGAATATTAAGGAATTCCTGCCATTTCATCATAAAGAGCATTTATTAGAGTATGCTGATCATGCACTATCCCCACTGCCAATAGAGATAGTGCAATAATTAGAATCATAATGGCAATTATCTTGTTTCTCATGATAATCGAATTTATAAATATTACCTTATAAAAATAGTTTATCTAAAACTTTATTTTGTTAATTCTTCTAATGTTTTAATTTTAGTATCAATTTTCTTTAATATCAAATCAAAATCTTTGTCTTTTTCTATATATTGCTCTTCTGTAATTTCTTTTGCATGAAATTGACCTTTATTAAGTTTACGTTCACTAGATAACTCCGCTTTTTCTAATTTTAAGTCTTGAATCCATAGTTTCATACCAATTATTAAATCTTCTCTTTGTGCTTCCAAATCTAATTTTTCTTGTCTATATTTTTCCTTTAATTTCTCAAAAGTCTCTTTATCTACTTTATGTAATTTATGTTCACGACTCAAATTTTCAAGTTGGAATACTTTAGTATCTATATCATTGCTAATGCGTTGAACAATGAAAGGTTCTTCTAAATTCTGTTTAATTACGGTTTCTTTTTGCTTCATTTCGTCTATTAGTGTTTTAATTGCTTCGAGTTTTATATTAACTTCGTTCTTGAAGGCATTATCATATTCATATTTAGTATCCTTAGTTAATTGTGAAATTTCGTTCAGTTTTTCGATTAAAACTTTTTTGTTTAACTGGATATCATTATATTCAATATAATATACCATTTGTTCTTTGACTTCTTCGGGAAGAGGTTTTACATCTTTTTTTTCTTTTGATTTCTTAGATTTCTTTTTAATTGCTTCCTCTTCTTCCAATTCTAATATTTCTTTATCTTCTTCTTCTGTTACCAATGATTCTTCTATTGATGTTTTTTCAAGTTTCTCTTTTTTCTCTTCTTTCTTAGTATCTTTGATTTCAGGCTTTCTTTCTTTTTTTGGGATATCTGCAAGAAGTGGTTTCCCGCATATGATACAAAATTTATCAGAATCTTTTACTGGATTTCCACAGTAAGGACAAAATTTTCCCATAAGCTACACGTTAAATAATTATACTATATTATATTTAAAATGAAATTTATAAATATAATTAATCGAGTCCAATTTTTAAACATTCTTTAACATTTTAAATTAATGAAAGCTATGTGTTCTTGCTAAATAATTTAAGACTTTTTTTAAGAAATTGTAGCTTTAAAGCCTTTTTGCATTTAGATATTGCTCATGTTCAGCTTCACGGATCTTTTTTGAATTATCTAGGTTATATTTTCCTGGAATGATTATAACCTCTTTAGTTTTTACAGCTTCTAAAGATAAACGAACTACATCCTCGGCTGCCATCCACGCTTCTTTCGGAAACCAATCTCGCTGAAAACCCCTCATTGAATCAGTATCATGGAACTCGGAATATGTGAATCCTGGACACAAACTTTGAATATAAAGGTTAGAATTTTTAATTTTATCCTGTAATAATTCACTGAAAACTGTGAGTGCTGTCTTGGTGGTAGTATACATTACCCCCATTTTACTTTTATTAACTGCTGCTGTAGATGATGTATTTATAATAACTCCTCGATCTCTTTTTATCATACCTGGAATAGCAGCGTGGCAAAACATTACTGCACTTGTCAAATGGACATTAATCATATTTATATGTTCTATAATATCAGTTTGTTGGAAAGTTTTATTAATTCCATAGCCAGCATTATTTATAAGCACATCAAGATTTTTGATGTTTAGAATTTTGGAAACAATTTTATGATTATCATCCAGATTTGATAAATCTCCAATAATAACTTCAACATTAATAGAAAATTTTTTATGCAATTCTTGACTCAATTTTTCGAGTCTATTTTTTCTTCTTGCAATTAGAACTAAATCAAATCCCTGTGAAGCTAATTGACGAGCAAATTCAGCCCCTATCCCAGCAGATGCACCTGTAATTAGGGTAATTCCAGGATCTTCCCATCCCATAAAATTTTCTTTCTGATCCATAGGTCAAACATCTTTTTTATCTGATAGTTTTAAAGATTAAAGGATAGTTTAAAAAGGCTATTAGAATTTTAGATTTATTTTATAATAATTCTCTTTTGCCTTAATTCTAAATTTGGTAATATATTAAAAAAAGGAATTTATATCCTACATCATTTTCTTAAATAGAAAAAGATGGATATTAGTAAGAAAATTCCTGTACATATTGGATTATTTGGTCATATAGATTCTGGGAAAACGGCAATCGCAAAAGTTCTTAGTGAAATCATATCTACAGCAGGTATAGATGCTCATCCTCAAAGTAAAGAAAGGGGCATTACAATAGATATAGGTTTTACTAGTTTTATTCTTGAAGATTACCTTATTACACTCGTGGATGGTCCTGGACATGCTGATCTAATTAAAATTAGTGCCTCTTCTGTAGAAATCATTGATTGTGCGGTAATTGTTATCGATATAAATAAAGGACCTCAAGTACAAACTGGAGAACATATTATTATGGTTGAATCCCTTGGGATTAATAAAATAATTGTTATCCTTAATAAAATTGATCTTTTCTCTAGAGATATTAATAATGAAATAGAAAAGACACGGAATTTTTTTAAAACAACTTCATATGGCCCTGATGTACCAATATATCCTGTTTCTGCAAAAAATAATACCGGTTTTACCCAATTAAAAAAGGGGATTTTAAGTATTATAAAGTCAATAGAATTAAAAAGAGATATTGGAGGAGATATTATCATCCCTATAGACCATCATTTTCCAATTAAAGGTATGGGAGCAGTTTTGACTGGAACATTATTAAGTGGTAATTTAAAATTAAATCAAAATTTAGATATTTTGCCAATAAAATCTTCTGGTAGAGTTAAAAGTATTCAAATTTTCCATCAACCCGTTGATTCTGCTAAAGCTGGAGACCGAATAGGAATTAATGTAAAAGGGGTAGATGTAAATAAAATTTATCGGGGTTGTTATGCAACAAACAACCCAGATGTATTTAATTATTGCAAGATTATGGAAATTCTTGTAAATAATAATAAACTGTTTAAACCAAAAACTCATTTTGGAACTCAAGTTCACGTTACGATTGGTATGTTTACTACAGTAGGCATGATTTATCCTTTTTACGAGAAAGATCTTAAAAAAATTCAAATTAATGTTTCAAACAAGGAAAATGGATTTAAAGCATTAATAATGTTGAAAGAAAAAGTTTTAGTAAGAAAAGAAAGAACAATAATGCTTTTAAGCCGATTAGATTTACCCCCTACAACCCTTAGAATCTTAGGATCAGCAAGAATATTAAGAATTCATAAAGAACCTCCACTTTTTTATAAGTATAAGGTTAAAAAGGGAACCATTAAGAACCCAGATCATTCTCAAGGCATAATCTGCACAGGATTAGCTCAAAGTGTTATAGGTGCTAAAAAAATTATAGGCAAAAAATTGGAGCCTCCTTTTGAGCGAGTTTTAAATACATTCGGTACTAAAGGAAATGTTATTGTAGGAAAAGAATCTAATGAAATAGCAGTAAAAAGGGGAGATCCAGTTTATCTAAAGGAGTTAAGAAGTTTTCATCTAAAAAATATTTAAATTCTTAAAATTCATTATAATTATATTAGAGGTTTTAAAATTGGAAAAAGCTAAAGATTCTGAAATTGAAATCAGCCAAGAAATTTTGGATGAGTTAATGAGAGCTCTAGAACAATTAGAGAGCTCTACTGATTTAGAAGGAACTGCTATTGTTTCAAAAACCGGGTTGCGCATCGCTAGTTCAGAAACTGCTGATATTATTGCGGATATCTATAGCGCAAGTCCAGCAACATTAATTTCTCTCGGTGAAAAGATTAGTCAAGGTTTGGAACAAGGTGAGCTTAGAGATGCAGTTATAAGAGGGGCTAAAGGGTATACAATTATATTAGTAGGAGATGCTGATAATGATTTTATGCTATTTACAAATTGCAAAAAAGGATATAAATTAGGATATTACTTTCATAAAATTAGAAAATCTTTTAAGGCTTTAGAACCTGTGCTAAAGAAAATCCAAACCAAAGCGAAGAGTTATTAACTTACTCCTTTTTAATGAAAAATATTCTTTAAAAAAAATAAAATTCTAACCATATACCCATTTAACAGTATCTCCATTTTTCAAGTTATATTTGTTTGAAGATACTCCAGGAAAGTCGCCATTAATTGAATAACGCCAGTTTCCGTGAATTCCATCAATCTCTTCTACAAGAATGCCCATTTCACCGTAATCTTTGTATTCGACTTCACACCATTTAATTAAAGCATCGAATGCTGTGGTATTATAATTAGTTAACTCAAATTTTTCCAATGTTTTTGTGGTTCCATTTCCATATTCAACAATTAAATTAATATCTTGAACTTCTCTTAATGGTTCATTTACTTCAGCAACCTCAATACTAGATGTAAATATGAAAAATGATCCAAAACTAGCAAATGCCAAGATTGCAACTAAAACAAATTTATTATATTTCTTGAATTTAGTATTGAATTTTGAAATGATAAGAGATGCAGAAATCATACCTATACTTATTAAGATAATAACAATATAAGGAAGGAATTTTAGGAAAAAGTTTTCTGGTGGACTAATTTCTTCTCCTTCTGGTTCCCAAGGGATATAATCGTCAAGTACCATTTCAAGTAAATAACTTCCAACAGAGGTGTTAGCCCACAGTAATAGTCCACTTCTTTTTTCATAGATCATATAAGTTTTTTGACCCCCATCGATTTGATCAAATGAAAATTTAACAGTTAGTTGTGTTTCTTCAATAGAAACTAAGCCATCCACTATTCCTGACGCTTGGTCTAATGCTAAATTCTTCACTTTGGTTAAATTGTTAATAATTTGCAGAAGAAAACCAGGTTGAAAGTTATTATATCCAAGTGTTAGACTCCAAGAAAGTTCACTATTAGATCTATTTGTCAATGTAAAATTAGTTAATAATATGCCTGAGCTGTTATCTAATATCTCTATATCAAACCAAGGAATGGGATCATCAATAACATTACCCCAATCGTTTGGATCTTTAGCATGAAAACCTGTCAAATTAAGATTAATTTGCCCACCTGTGCAAGTTTTCCAATTTCCCTCAAAACCTAAGGTAAAATTGTACCAACCTGTTGCTCCACTAAATTGAATGACGTTATAAATAAAATTATCATCTATTGTGAAGTTCAATGATTTAATCTCAAGCAGATATCCGAAAACGCTAGTCTTCGCCCAGATTAGTAAACCTGTCATCTTATCATATATCAAATAAGTTTTTTGGCTTCCCCCAATTTGATCAAAACCAATATAGAGAAAACTATAAGTCTCTTCAATATTAACTTCTCCTACAAGATCAAATTCTCCTCCAGGATCCGCTTGACTTAAAGCAGAATCTTTTATATAGGTTATATTTTCATTAGGGATTAAAAATCCGGGTTGAAATGTATTATAACCAAGAGTAAGAGCTCTCGAAATTTCACTATTAGACCTATTATCTAAAGAAAAATTAGTATTCAGCACTCCTAGATTTTCCTCCAATATCTCAATATCTAGCCAAGGTATCGGATCTCCAAACAAATTACCCCAATCTATAGGATCTTTGTCATAAAATCCTGTTAAATTAAGTTTAATTTGCCCCCCTACATTTGTTTTCCAATTCCCTTCAAATCCTCCTGAAAAATTATACCATCCTACTTCACTACTAAATTGAGTTACATTGTATACATAAGTTCCATTTATGTTTAATTCTTGAGAATATGTAAAAGGTATACTAGTGTTTGCTTTTACAATCGGAATGGAACTTTGGAATAAAATTTGTACTAGAACTAGCAATCCTATAAGAGACAATAGTTTGGTACCTTTCATAATTAAAGTTAGATATTTTTTATTTAGGTATTGGTTTGTTTAAATTTTTCAATATTTAAAAATTTATAGGAAACTTAACCTATTCTCTTGGACAATTCTGTCAAATTTAATAAAAATTTTGTATTAATCTTAAGATCTATGGAAAAAAACGTATTTATGATAATTCATATTATTATTTCAAAAATAAATTAAAAAAAGAAGAAAATGTCTGAAGAATTTGATTTTGAACAATATTGGCTAAATAAATTTTCTAACAATCTTCATAAACTAGCGGGGCAGGATATAAAGGAAGAAATCACAAGAGGAAGTGAAAATTTTTCAGATGCTACAAGCAAAAAAGAAATAGTAAGTTGGTCGCAAAAAGCCATAGATAAACTCGAATCACTTGTTGATAAAGAGAAATGTATTGACATTATGACAAAATGCGCTTGTCAATACCCTAAGAAAGACCTACAAGATATTAAAAAAAGATATGAAGTAACTCGAGATATTGATTTAGTTCATGATATGCTTCAAGAAAAATTTGAATTATTCCTTAAAGACGATCTTAAATTAAATAATGAAGATTTTAATTTTGTTGTGAATAAAGGCTGGGGTTTAGCAGGAATTAAACAGGATAATAAAATCATTGCCACTAAAATACCTAAAAGTGGATATTTTATCGAATACATGAAAGAATCAGACCCCGAAAAGAAAAAGGTGTATTATTGCCACTGTCCAAGAGTAAGAGATGCTTTAAAAACGCCAAAAGCAAGATTATCCCCTACGTATTGTTATTGTGGTGCTGGTTTCTATAAGGGGATCTGGGAAGAAATTCTACAAAAACCAGTAAGAGTCGAAGTTTTGGAGACCGTGCTGAATGGAGGAGATCTTTGTAAAATAGCAATATATTTACCTGAACTAAAAAATTCAGTACCAAAATAGAGATTTTTATAGAGAATTGACATAATTGTCTAAATTAATAGGTGAAGTTTCCTATAAATTTTTAACGTCTCAAATATTAATATCTATAACTAATGAATTTAAAACTTGTCTAGAGCTTTCTTTTGGGAAACATGGAAACACAGTCTATTAATGAAGAAAAAAGATTAGTCGATAATGTGGATTTAGAACGAGAAAATGAAAATAATTCCGTTTGGCTTGAAAAAAAATCTTTTCGAATTGCTATAGTGAGTAGATTTTCTACTGTAGCGATAGTCTTAGGATATATGTTGGCACCCTTTCCTAATATAGAGTTATTTACTCTTATTATTTTTCTATCAGGTTTTACTTTAGGGAGAAGAGAGGGAATGATTGTTGGATTTTTAAGCTCATTGATTTTTTGTTTTTATAATCCTTATGGAGCTTCTCCTTTACCACTTTTTGCTTTTCAATTAACTCATTATACATTAACAGGATTAATAGGAGCTTTTACTAACGAATTCTTAAGAAAAAGGAGTTTTTTTGCAGTTGATAAAGATTTGTATATATTTCCTGTGATGTTAATATTAGGTACCCTTGGGGCTATCATTACTACAAATTATCAGGTTTTTGTTTCATTAGTTTCCGTATTGTATACTGGGACAATTGAAGAGTTTTTACCTTATTTTATTACTGGGATACCATTTACGTTAATACACATTATAGGAAACACACTAGGATTTATTTTTATTTTGCCTGGATTAATCCAAATAGTCCATAAAATGTTAGATTAATAAGTCTAAAAAATAGCAAGTAAAGCTATAGTAGAAGGGAGCATCATAATAATTAAAATTATAAGACATATGGCAAAACATTTACCTGTTTTTTTCTCAGCTTTATCTTTTTCATCAATTTCAATATCATCGAGTTCTCTTTTCGGATTGACTTTCATTTTAATATCACTACAAGAGAATTGGAAGGTAAAATTTAATCTAAGGGGGAGAAATTAAGCTTAAATATAATTTATTATTTTATTTCTGAAAGTATGTTAATTGTTCCACCCGCTGCTTCAATTTTCTCAACAGCTCTTTTGGAAGCATTTATTACAGAGATATTAATTTTTTTGGTAATCTCTCCACGTCCCAGTATTTTCTGGATATTAATATCATTTAAATTAATGCTATAAGTATTTCCCGATTTGGAAGCTTTTTTTTCTATAACTAAAGCTTCAATTTTCTGGTCCAAATCTTTAACATTAAAGGCATTCACTTTATGTATTCTGGTCATGTCCAGGGGTCTTTTAAAACCCTTTTTACCGAGATCCCAATCAGGATCAGGAAATCCTAATTCTTTTTGTTTCAAATAATAGCTCTTTTTGCTTTTTTTCCACTGAGTTGTTTTGCCTCTCCCTGCACGCTGTCCAGTTTTCCTATGCTGTCCCACTCTACCATA
>JAHQWY010000133.1 GCA_029856445.1 Promethearchaeia archaeon | reverse complement strand
ATTATTTCAGAATGCTTTTTGGAGAGAATTTTTTTGGTTTTCAGGATTAATTTTCATCATTTTTGGTATTTTAATTTTTTTAAAAGGAAAAGAACCAAAAAGAGCGTCAAAACACGATGAATTAAAACACATCCTTTTGGATGAAGATGTTAAATATGAATACAAATTAAATAAAGAAACTATAAAATCTACTATTATTGCTCCAACAAATATTATAGCTTTCGCAGAGGGCTTATTTACTACAATTATATTAATGGTACCAGACTTTTTACTCGTTGCATATATTCAATCTCCTCCTCATAATTTTTCTTCAACTGTAACAAGTATATATATGGTTATTTTTGGCCTCCCTGGTGGATTATTTGGCTCCTTAGCACTTGCTAAACTTTCTGATAAATTGGCAAAGAGAAATATTAAATATAGAATCTATTTTATTGTTTTAGCCATGATAACTCTGTTTGGTATTTACATTATCCTATTTTATCTACCACTTCCTAATTTGACTATTGGACAAGGTAAAAATTTTCTTGTTGTCTTTTCTTTTCCGATAATTTGGGCTATGGGAATATGTGCCTTTTTTGCTCGTGCTGTAGTCGGAATATGGAATATCAATCAACCTCCTATTTTACAAGCAATTAATTTACCCGAAGCACAAGGGACAATAACCTCTGCAAACCAATTTTTGGAACTGATTGGAAGTGGAACAGGTCCGATTATAGCAGGCTTTCTTTTAATCTATTTTAATCAAAATTATCAAATTACGGTTGCAATAACCATGGGAATTGGAATTTTTGGCGGGTTCTTATGGCTTCTTGCAACAAAGTGGATAAAAAAAGATATTGATCGAATCTCAAATATACTAAAAGAGAGAGGGATTGAATTAAGTAAAAAGAATATAAATTAAATCTGAAAGGAAGAATGAGATATCTTATAGAATATTGGACAAGCTTTTGTCGAGCTTAATGGTTACATAAGATATCAGGAACACTGGATGATTTATCATCGATAATGAATATTACTTCTATTTATTACTTTTTATCTAAATTTTCCTTCACTCTATATTCAACAATTTTATTTATAAGATTATAAGGTATTGCTTTATTTAATGGAAATTTAACCGAACCCTTTGCTACTTCATATTGAGACAATTTATCTTTAAATGTTTCAATTCCAGTTGGTGTAGGATAAAACCCTATATGATTTTTATATGCAGCAAAATGCACTAAGTTTCCATTTAGTTTAAACGTGGGGATTTGATAACTGATTGTTTCCTCGGCACCAGGTGCTGCCTTACTAATTATTTGTCTTATTCTCCCTAAAATCTCTTGAATATTTTTTGGAAATGTATTGATATATTCATCTATGGTTTCAAATTTCTTTATGTTTTTATTCATATTGTTTCATTAAAGGATATGATATTAAAAGCTATTGTAGATAAGATATAAACTTAAAATTATGATAAATTATTGACAATAATGAAATTTTTAATGGTTTTTATGTTCAATTATACATATCTAACAGTTTAGAAACCCTTTGGGATACTCAAAAAAACACAGATTTTAAGAATTTTTCAAGCTAATTAGTGATTATCACAATCTGATAGAAAAAAAATATATACCTCAAAGTGAAAAAATTAAATACTATCAAATATATTTACATTTCGGAAAACTAGTATTTAAATATTAGACGTGATTAACTCTTGAATTTTCTTGAAAAGCACCAAGATGAGACTATACGGGCAATAGGGAAAATCACAAGAGATAATTATTTTTCTATTATTTCTGTTAAAAAAATTAGAGATGTTTACGAAATCGATTCAGAAAATAATTCTAAAATTAGTTTTTATTGGCGATGCCTAGAAAATCTGGAACAGCAAGGAGTTATCAAAAGAATTGGGACCCAATTACCGAAGAAATACCGAGTTCAGAATTATTTTGATTTTTTCGAAAAATTGTATCATTCATACGTAGACAGACGAGTTATGGCTGTTGGCAATCACTGATTAAATCTATCATGTGATTCAGCTAATCAAAAATATAAAAAAGAAATATAAATAAAATTTTAAAAGTTTAATTATTGATATTCTTTCCACTTCTTTTCAAGGTTTGGATCTTGAAGTGTATCCATTATATACTTTGCGAATTCTTCACCTGTAGCACCTGTATCTCTTCCAGTTATTTCTAGCTTTTTCTCATAAGTTGCACAGATATCAAGAGCCATATCAAGTTGTTTCGCTTTATCAACAAATCCTATGTGATTTAAAAGTAATGCAGCAGCTTTTATGATACTCGAGGGATCGGCATATTGAGCTCGTCCTTCTTCAACCATTCTAGGAGCTGAACCATGAATTGCCTCAAACATTGCATATTCCTTACCTATATTCGCACTTCCAGCAGTTCCTACTCCTCCTTGAAGTTGAGCAGCTTCATCAGTTATGATATCACCATAAAGATTTGGGGCAACAAAGACCTTAAAATCTTTTTGACGTGCAGGATCCACGAGTTTTGCAGTTGCGATATCTATATACCAATCATCCCATTTTACTTGTGGGTATTCTTTCGCAATCTCTTCCGCTATTGCAAGAAATTTTCCATCAGTAGCCTTAACTACGTTTGCCTTGGTTACAACAGAGACACGGTTGATATTATTTTTTGCTGCATAATCAAAAGCTAACCGTATAATTCGATCAGAACCTTGAGTAGTTATCACTTTAAAATCAATTGCTAAATCGTCTGTGATATTAATTCCTTTTGAACCTAAAACATAAGCTCCTTCAGTGTTTTCTCTGAAAAACATCCAATCTATTCCTAATTCTGGAACTTTTACTGGTCTAACATTTGCGAACAGATCTAACTCACGTCTCATCGTAACATTAGCACTTTCAATATTTGGCCATTTATCTCCTTTACGTGGTGTAGTAGTAGGGCCTTTTAATAAAACATGACATTTTTTAATTTCTTCTAATACATCATCAGGAATAGCTTTCATTACTTTCGCTCTGTTTTCAATAGTTAATCCTTCAATTATTCTCAATTCAACAGCTCCACTACTTAATTGTTCCTTTAGGAGAAATTCTAATATTTTTTGTGCATGCCTAGTAATATAGGGGCCAATGCCATCACCTCCAACAAGCCCAATTATAATCGGTTTCAGCTTTGAATAATCAGTCCAATCACCAGCCTTTTTCATATGATCAACTCTTTCGAGTTGTTCTTTAACAAGTGTCTCAAAATGCTTCTTCGCATTCTCAACAATATCATTCATATAAATTCACATTAAACTTATTTTTTAATTTCTTAATTTTTTAATTCGCGATTTATATTTAAACTTGAATACTAAATTTTGATACAGAATTTTTTAAACGGTATAATTTTAAAAAATATAATAAAGTTGCTAAATGTTCTTATTGGGTGTTGTTATCCCCTATTTTTCCCACGATTCGGTTAAAATCTAAGAAGAAATTGCTGATGTAGTTAAAACCTCACGTTGAGCTATTGGTGCTTCTAAGCCTTCATGGAGGAGTATCAAGCTTAATGAAATAACGAAAATGTACATTCCTGGCCAAACGACAGCCCAATTGTATGCAGATAAAACTCCCCTCCCATAATAGAATGTTATTCCTAAATTGGCTGTAGTCATATCTGCCAAACCTAAAAATCCAAGCATTTGATACAACATAATCCCAAAACACATTTCCAATGGAAAATATTTGATAATAGTATTAACAGAGTTAGACCCACATCTTATAGTGTTAGCTATGATTCCAGTAAAACTGATGATAAGTAAAAACCCAATTATCATTATATCTGTATATATTTTAAATTCTTGAAGTGGTTTCAGAATCATAAGAAGTGCTAATCCAGGAATTATGAAAAACATTACCATTAAGCCAATAATACCGTTATGCACATATCGATGGGAAGTGCCCGCCAGATAACCAAATGCAGCACCAAAAACTAAACCTATGAGAGTGACTATAATTCCAAAAACTAACGCATTTTGGATTCCATATAATATTCGTGCCAGTACATCATAACCATATTGAGTCGTACCCAAAGGATGACTGGATGATGGGGGATCGTAAGGAATTCCTCCCGGTGGAAAATATGGCGGGGTTATCTCCTTTAAACTATAAGGTGTGAATAATTGAGGTATCGCAGAAATAAAAATTAAGAATATCAGTAATACTAATCCAACTAACGTAAATGGATTTTTTAAGGTAGTAATTACATATTTTTTTAATTCAGTAATAGGTTTAGCCTTATCTCTTTTTTCTATTTGAATTTTTGGGTCAGATTGGGGGGGTGACGCATTATCCCGACCTTTAAAGGATTCGATTATATTATATACCCTTTCTCGATAGATTTGAATTTTACTGTGGATATTTTTCCGAATTAATTTGATTTTTTTAGGAGCTTTATTACGTAGAAATTTGTAGATAAGAGGAATTAAGTTAGCTAAAACTATTGTAACTGAAAATAACATTATTATCATAAAAAAACATCCATTGATAAATAGAAAATCCCCTACATATATCGAAACCAAAAAGTAATACCCAAAACCCTTTCGATTAAAGATTACTTCAATCAATAGAATAAGAGTAAATAGGATTCCAAATAACTTCCCAGCTGTTAGTGAATTTGATACAAATGTAGTATCTCGTGAATTATGTTCTAAATTAGTTTGGGTTTGTTTAATAATCAGAGCTGTTGTTATGAAGCTTAATGTCATTACAGGTAACACGCCGTGTTCTAAAATACTTGCCGCTAAGGTCCAATTTCCATCAAGAATTGAATCAAATAAAGGAAATCCGGTGATACGTGGTGAAAAAGGAAGACCTGGTTCCGAGTAAAACAAAATAGGCAAATCATGTCTATATTCCATTTGCATTATAGTTGCCATGAAAAATATTGGCATTGCGAGACCTATAATAGTAAATATCTTTATAATTAAACCTATTAATTTATTCCTTTTCTTTACCCAAATTTTTCCAAGCTTAATTCCTATCAACCCTATTAGTAGAGGTATTATCATAGTTTCGATTGTTTTAGGAACAATTGTTTTCATCCAATAAGTTATTTCTCCAGGTAATACAATATAAGATTCTCCCCAACTTCCATAGAAGAAATGATGTAAGTACTTTCCGAATTGAATGATTATAGGATCATTCATTCCAAAATCTTCTATCATTTTGTCAATGATAGCAGGATCCACTAGACCAGGATATTTATTCAAATAAGGACTTGTTATTGCCATATTAAAAAATATGAAGCTTATTATTAATCCTACAAATAAGACTAAGATTCCTTGAAAAATTGCGAAACTGATTTTGCTAAGAACTTTTAGATAGTCTTTCGATTTTTGTCTCATTATATCTTAAATAGGAATAAGGTGGTATAAAAATATTATTATCAAAATAGGTTTAAGATTATTTGATACACATTATTATTTAAATTATTCTGTGAATAGAATCTCATCATAAGGTTGACGAAATAGACCAGCTCTTTGACGTTTCTGATCAAAAATGTGTCCCATCATTCCAATAGATCTCCCTAAAACGAATAATCCGTTTAAAGCTTCACTGTATATGACATCTTCAATTTCTTCTTTTGTATAGTCCAAATTTTCTAACAAGTCAAGGAAAGTAATTCCAATACACCCATCTACATTTAAGATTAGGTTATTTCTCTTGGATGTCGTAGCTTTTTCAACTTCTAAAGCATAATCTAAATGAGGATGTTTCGGAAAATTCTTGAATATGAATTCTTTTAACAACACGACACGCATGTCAGGATTTTGAACTGATTTAACTCTATGACCAATTCCCGGGATATTGATTTGGACAATTTCTTTCATATAATTCATGAATTCTATTGGCGTCATTCGCTTATGCATTGCTTCTCGAAAATATTTCGCAGCATCAGAAACAGCGCCTCCAAAACGAGGACCAATAGTGAGAATACCACTTGCTAAAGCTGACATTAAATCTTTTCCTGCTCGAGCAGTAATTATGGCATTATGCGCTCCCGAAACGGCAGGACCATGATCAGCAGTCAATTTTATTACCATCTCAATATATTGCTGAGCAAATTCAGGTAACTCACGTTTAAACCAGAGTAATCCAATAACATAACCTATTGACCTATTTTCTCTGATAATCTTATCTAGAGGAACTTGATTGAAAGTCACTATTTCCCCGCGATCATCACTTATAGATACAATAACATCCGTAGGACGTCTCACAACTCCCAATCTTGTAGCGTCGTCAAAATCTAATGGTATTTTTGGTGGTTCAAAATCTTCTACAGGTTTAACCTTCCCTTCCTTTATTAAGTTTTCAAATGTTTGCCCAATAAATTTATCTAAATCTTCGTATGAATCGGGAACAATTGCTCCTACTTCTCTTAATGCTTTATTTTTTGCCTCAGCAGTCTCCATATCACTTCCAGCCATAGCTCCTGCATGCCCAAATTGCAATCCTGCTGGAAGAATCCGGGCTCCAGTTCCAGCAACCCAAATTACTAGTGGTTTAGTGATAGTTCCTGCTTTAATAGCTTCTATGATCTTATATTCATCTTTACCACCAATTTCTCCCAATGCAACGAGCATTTTAATTTTAGGATTCGCTTCATAACGTAATAGGTGATCGATTAATTGAGAACCAGGATATCTATCTCCGCCAATAGCAATTCCTTCATAAATTCCATCAGTTGTTTGCGAAATCATAAAATTCATTTCATTTGATAAGCCCCCAGATTTTGATACAAATCCAACGGATCCGGGTCTGTAAAGCTTTGATAACTCGATATTTTCAATAGTTCCAGCAGTGTTTCCAATCTTAAATGCACCAGCTCTGATACCACCTACAGTAGCTGGTCCGATAATTACTTTATTTCTTTCATTTGCTATTTTGATTAAATTTCTGGCTTGTCTTTCTGGCATTCCTTCTGCAATAATAGCGACAGTTCGAATTGTATCAGATTCAAGAGCTTCTTTACTAGTAGGATAAGCTGATCGAAATGAAGCGAAATTTACCATAACATCAGCATTAGGATGGTTTTTAATGGCTAACTGCAGTGTTTTGTACACGGGAACAACAATTTCATTTGATCCCCAAAATACTTTGTGGTATACAACAGCAGCAGCTTGACTGGGATTTATTACTGCTGCAACGGAAGGTTTTTTTCTTTTACAGACAAAATCAAAATCTAACATTCTTTGTATAGCTCTTGCCTGAAAACCATAAATAATAGCCTGAGTATTTTCATCAAATAATTCGTAATCTTCCATTTTTATCCCTCCTCTTTTTTAGGTTCTTCCCTCTTCTGCTTTTTTTATTAATTCTACAACCCTAGTCATATGGGTATATCTATCATACACTTCAATTGGAATACCTGTTTCTTCACCAACTTGTTTCATCAGTTCTAATCCTTGTTTTTCATTAGGTCCACCTCGACGTACTAATATTTTAACGTTTGCCTTCTTCAATTTTTCAACAGAATTCTTAATAGCACTAACGATCCCTGTAAATGTAGCCTTTACGTCAGTAAAGTTAGCAATTCCTCCTCCAATAATGAGATATTTGGGTTTTCCTTGAGGATCAGGTTTTTCTGTTATTAAATCTATAATTGTTTGAGCATAGATTTCAGTGTGTTCACGAGAAGGATTACCACTATATTCACCATAATTCCCTAATTCATTCCCAAATCCAAGATCAACTACAGTATCAGTATAAATAACTGAAGCCCCACCTCCAGCGACCATAGTCCATACTCGTCCATTCCTATTTAAAATGGTAAATTTAAGAGAAGCACCTGTTTTCTCATCCAATTCGTGAATCATAGCCTCTTCATCTGACATTGTTTGGCCAAATCCTGCGGGAAATTCTATCGGATTATCTGGATTCCCCCATGTATCTCCGTGTAAAAAAATTGCGGTATCATCCAATCGAGCTTTTACATCTAAAGGAACAATTTCCTTGTCTTCAGTTATCGCAAAGGGATTAATCTCAAAAAAGGCGAAATCTTGATCAACATATACTTGGAAAAGACCTTTTATAAAAGGAATTAGAACATTCTTATATTCACCTAAATTTGGTAATTTTCCTTCTAAATCAAAAGAATTAATATCAGTTCCTAATGGAACTGGAATGTGAATCATTTTGTCCCAGTTTTCTTCAACAAATATCCCTCCTTCAAAACTAAAGTGGATAATATCATTTTCTCTATCCGAAGTAATAGAAACATAATATTCCGTCTCATGGGGAATAAAAGGCTCAATGAGTAAGCGGTTTAATATACCCTTTATATTGCCAATTTCGCGTACTGTATTCAGATTCTCTTTACAAAATTGTTTCATTTGATCTGAGTTAGCATCAAGTAAAAGCAAGTTCGCCTTTCCTCTCTTCCCAAATAATTGATCTGGTTTAACAACTACCTTTTCAGATTTTATCCATGGATTTTCTTTAATTAATTGGTCTAAATCAATATTGGGTTCTACAATAGCCAATTTATTGTGATATTTGAATTCTGGATAATATTTAGGTAGCTCTTTTGCTAGTAGGATTTTAGCATCATATTCATAAATATTCTTCTGTGCCAAGATTCTCTCACTTTTTATGGGAATAGAAAAATTTGATTTAATTATTAATTATTTTAGAATCCATTTTCATATAAATCTTTCTTGGATTATTAATATGGGAACAGCTTCCCGCCGATATACATTCAATTATATATCCTTTTCAAGTTTTAGTTTCATTTCATATGAATCTATTTCATGTAAATTCTTTTAAGGAAAAGTTCCTTCTTAATTCTAATCCAAGATCATTTAATCAACAAGTAAAGAATAAAAAAAAATGGTTGATCCGAAACCCAACGAAATAGTTCAGGCAGAACAACTTATGAATGAAGGGAAGACAGAAGAAGCTCTTGAAATAGTTAGAAAATTCCAACAGACTGCCTGGTCTTATTTCTTTGGACTTTAGTTCAGCCATTTCTAAATGATATATATTTATCAATTAAAAT
>JAHQWY010000132.1 GCA_029856445.1 Promethearchaeia archaeon | reverse complement strand
ATCAATTCATAGAAGTATACAATTGATGAAAATAAATAGAAAAGTTAACATATTTGATAAAAAATCTTAAAGAAAAAAAGGTATTATCTCTATCGTTAAATCTTATCAATTGATAATAAAAAGTTTTTATAAAAATCTATCTTTTTATAAAATTAATATAAAAAATATCATAGAATCTTTATAGACTTGGTAAATTTACAGTTAACTGATTTGAATAATGGTTCTGTATTTATTGGAGACAAATTAAATATCAGAACTCAATTCAATTTTGAAGAAGACACTGATATTTTATGGAGTGGCATTAGATTAATTACAAATCCTCCTTGTCAAAAAGAGGTACAAGTCTCAAAAGAAGAAATATTTTCAAAAGGAAGCTTTGAAGCAGGAAAGTATATTAGAGAGAAATCTATTTTAATCAAAACTAACGTAGTTCCTACTATTAAAAACAGAAACTTAAATTATCATCTAAAATTAATATTAAGACAACCTAATCCTCTCAATCCAGAAGATGATTTAGTTATTAACAAATCCCATGATATTGAGATAAAGGCAAAAGATTCCGGCTTCCAAGCAAAAATTCCAAAACCAATCTCATTTTCTATATCAGGATTAAATATTTTGCTAAGTAAGGATGTATTTAAACCTGGAGAAACGATTAAAATCAACTTTTCTTCAGATGAACTGAGAGATTTCGAAGTAAGGTTATTACAAGATGCAAATATTGTTTGTTATTGCGAGGCCTACGGGCAAACTTGTAGTAAAGTTGATGAATTACCTCCCGCTATCGCTGGAGATGTTCGAACTACAAATTTTGAAAAAGAATTCCTATTACTTAAAGTTCCCGAGATTGCTGAACCGTCCTATAATTTTATATATTCTCCATCCGAAAAAGAGCAGTTTGGTTTTAGATATGGAGCATATACACAATGGAAACTTTTATTCATTGGAAAGAAGAAACCAGAATTTGGAGTTGAACCGATTAGATTTGAAGTCCCTATATATATAGCGTCTACTCCTTTGGTTGAAGAAAAAGTCGGAGTGGATTTGTTTGCAAGTGGAAATGCTGGAGCATCATCTTTATTTGATGGAGTTTCGTCCAAGTTTCAAAAAATCTATAAAGTAATTTCGATTGATTCTGACATCGATAAATATATATTACGAATTAAAAATATCTCTAAAAAGGTTCTTCATGGTGTTACAATTAAAATATTAGGACTACAAGAGGGTTTATTCGAAACATCTCCTAATTTAACTGGATTTAATACATGGGAAAAGGGTGAAGAAAAAGAAATTATTTATGAAATCAAGCAAGACATTTCAGCTTTAATTTCAATATTAGAAGATAATACACAACAAAGTATTAGGATTCAATCACCTGTATCAACAACAAGCTTTTTCTAAAAGCATAATTAGAGTAAATTAATTTACTGCTGAGATTAATTTATGATCATAATATTTTTTCAAAATTAGTCTTAGAATATCTTCGAAACACTCCAGAACACCTTCTCCACTTATAGCGATAGTATACCTTGAATCAATATTTTTGTATTTATGAAAATCAATTTGTCTTAAGAATGTTGTTGAAGGGAATTTATTTGGTAAATCTTGTTTATTGAAAGCAACTAAAATTGGCAGATCTCCAAGTGAATCACCAAAATAAGAGATTAATTCCTTCCAGGAAATCATATTTCGCTCGTAAACTTCTTCTTGTGAGTCGAGAACAAATATAATTCCATCAACAGCCTTTAACGTAATTGGTCTAGTTATTAAGTAGAAATTTTGACCAGTAGTAGTATACACACTAACTTTCAGAATCCAATCTTGATTTTGAAAGGAAACTACCCCATAATCAAAAAAGAGAGTACGATTTACCGTACTTTCAATGCTAAGTATTTTTTCTTCTTTCCCAAAATGAGAGAACAAAGTCTTAATTGAAGTAGTCTTCCCTGATAATGCCGGTCCAAAATAAACTACTTTAATGCTTATTGTCTTGTCAACATGGTCAATGATCAAATATAACTCAACTTAAAACATGTTTACTTTCATGTTTAAAAATAGCTTTTTAAAAACCGAGGTTTTTTTATGAAGATAAAATCAATTATTTGTAATATTAATTAAGGGGAAGATAAGATTACTTGGTCTCCTTTTAATTCGCAATTTACAAGATTCCTTAGAATTAGGAGTTCAATTTCCCGTCTTAAAATTTGTTCGGGAAGATTTAAACCACTTTTCTCTTTTAATAGCTGATTAAACTCCTTAAAAGATAACAATGTCCTCTCAAATGAAATTCTTTTAAGTTGTTCGAGAATTATTTTTTGATTAAAAGCTGACCTACAATTAGAATCTAATTGATATAGTTGATGTATCAAATCATAATTATAATTGATACCACTGCTTTTTTCTATATTCTTCAAGTCATCCAAAATTTTCATAGCGTCAGAATATTTTTCTTCAGACATTAATTCCCGTACACTATTCAATTTTTCAAGGAAATCTTTAGGATTCATGATTATTAATGAATTATAATTATATATTTATGTGATTCTATTTAAAAAAGGAGAAAATAAAAAAGAATTATTTAAAATTCTTTAAAATGGAACACTGATGACTTCTTTAACTTCTGGGATATGAGTTTTTAACGCACGCTCAATTCCGAATTTCACCGTTTGTTGAGACATTGGACATCCAGCACAATGCCCCATTAGTCGAACTTTAACGGTTCCATCGTCCTCTATTGAAACTAATTCGACATCTCCACCGTCCATTTGTAATTGTGGTCGAATTTTCTCAATAACAGTTTTAATTTTTTCTTTATCCATATTCTCTACACTAATCTATGTTATTTTCTTTAATATAAAAAAGAATATCTATCTTTTAAAGAGTTGTTTTTATATTTTATTAACTTTTAACAGAATTGTTTTTACTACATAGAAGAAAGAGAAGAATTTATTTTAATATCAAAGTGTTAGTAATAATTTTAAGGTATATAAGATACTCAGTACTAAATATTTAAAGTTACTATAGCATTTAGTTTTCAATTCCTAATTTACATGCTAATTGGAGCCTTTGCATTAATATGTCTTGAAAAACGTAAAATAAAATAGTCTTCATTTTTTTATTTAAACCTTGAAAATAGCCTTGATTTGAGGTTAATTTACTTAATTCCTTAAATTCAAATAATTTTTAAAAAAGTTAATTATCTGTCATTAATTACATACTTTATATTTTAAAATTGAAGTTTCGCAAAAATTATGAATGAAGTAGAAAACGAAGAGATTAAAAAAGAAGGGGATTTGAAAGAGAAACCTCAAACTGTAAAACCGGGAAGAAAAACTCAAGGTCAAATATTTCAGGAATCCTTAGGTTTAAATCCAACCGATATTGAAGAGGTTGAGAACAAATTATTCATCGTTCGCTTTCTAGATTTCTTTTCTGAAGATACATTAGAATTTATTTTTAAAGACCGTATCGTGGGGCAAAATCTCGAACGAATGACGAAATATATGAATTCGTTACAGCTGGAACGAGAGGAAGAAAAATTATTAAAGCAATCTTTTGACTCAAAAAATATTGTTGGAATAATGCAAAATGTAAAACAGAGGACAGAGGAAATTGCTGCGAGTAAAGGGATCAAATCCAATTTGAATAAACGTTTACGGAGATTAACGTTATATATTACATTGCCATTATTTGCTTTACTAACAGTGTTTACTGTTATCCCTATATTTGCCAGTCTTTACTTTGTCTTTTTTCCAATTTTATGTTTCGTATGTTTAATGCCTCAATTTATAAGAGGGAGTGTATTAAAAAAATGGTACCAATTTAAAGAACAAAACAGGAATGATATTTACTCAATAAATCGAGAAGATATTATGATCTTAAAAAATTTCGCAGGAGAGGTATTAAACAGTATTCGATCTCGACTTTTAGAATTAGAGGTGCCTCTTCAATTAATCAAATTTACACTCTTTAGTAGAGACTACGAGAATTTGAATTTAATAGACTCGAAACCTATTAGGGGATTTATGCAATACTTTTTTACGTTCGAATACCCCCCCGGAATGAAACCGTTCTCTATACCAGAAAATTTACAACAGTACGAACAACCGTTATTTCCTGAGAAGAAAGTAGAAAAACCTGAAAAGAATTTCATTGTTCTTACAGAAATGAAAGGTAAAGATGGCGTTATAGATTATTTTGTTCCAACTCTTAAAGATTTAGTTGCTGATCAAATTAATGCGCGCTTAAATGAGTGTGAATTTTCTAGAGCCCCAGATGATTTTAAAACCATAATTCCTAATTATTCGGAAACAATGGCTATTTTTTGTGTTTGTGGTGAAATTGCTAAAATTAAAAATATTCAAATCTGTAATTGGAAAAATCAATTTGAATTTTATTTATTTGAAGCAACAAAGTGTAAGTGTGGAGAATCTATTTATGCACTTTCATTAATGGATGAATCCACAGAAGTTCCAGAAGAATTTAAAGATATTTTTTAAAGTTTTATTTTTATTTCCTTTTTATTTTTGAATGCCATTCATATAATATCTTAAATCCTCGTACTGCTCGTTCAACCTCGTTCTCAAATACGGGTATTTTTAATTCAGAGGCAGTTTTAATAACCCTTTTTGCACCCTCATGTTCTGCTTGTATTAAAATTGTAATTATTGGTTTATCTGGATTTGAATTTTTAATGTTATTAAAGATGTTGAAATCAAACTCGATTTCAGTAAAAAATTCTAGAGCGAGGATTAAGCCGTCGACAGCATCATCCTTTAATAAAGTTTTAGAAGAAGTATTATATATCTCGCAAATTTTTGTGCCTACAAAACGTTCAGGAGGCCAATAATCAACAGGGTTCCCTAAATCACAAGTGGAGCCTCCAACCTTCTCAAGAATAATATTTTTATTATTATTCTTTAATTTTGCTAAAGATAATCCCTGTTTCCTCATTTCTTTAATAATAAGATATATAGCACCTGAACTTGGTCCTATAATGCCCAAAGCTGGACTTTTAGGTTCCGGACACCATAGAAAAATCTTTGCAAATTCAAACAATTCAATATAATTAGCAACAGTAATTCCACCTGCTCTTATTAATTCCTTTTCCTTTTGTTCTTCTTTTCCAACATAAAAGAATAAGACGGGTTTTATAGATGCTAATTCTTTCACAGATTTAATTATTCTATCTGTAATTTCTCTAAGGAAAAGAGAAATAACCTTAGTGGAGTTATCTTCCTTAAAAAAATCTAATACATCAGCATCATCAATATCAAATCCATAGCCTAGATGAATTACTTTAGAAATAGGTAAGTCTTGTGAAGGATTCCACCATCCCATGGCACCTGCTAATCCTCCAGATTGTGCGATGAAGCTTACTCCTTCTTTCACCTTTCGATGTTTTTGCATAAGGTATTGTCTTACTGGGATTATTGAAGTTGTAAAGTTATCTATAAAATTAATAATACCAAGCATAGAGGGTCCCATGTATGAAACATTATATTTCCTACTAATCAGGTTTAATTTTTCTACCAAATCTGGATCAGTAATATCTACTCTCAATTCAGATTCAATTGCTATATTTTTTATCCCAAAGTTTGCTAACTTCTCAAAAATATGATCTATTTTTTTGCCCAGAACGATAACAGCTAATTCCGGGATCTCAGGTAATTGCTCTAATGAGTGATACGACTTAATCCCTAATATTTCGTCAGCATTGGGATTTAAAACGTATACTTTTCCTCTGTAAAAAATCTCCAAAAGGTTTTTTAGAATGGTATAACTAAACGTATAGGCTTTTCTTGAAGCACCAACTATTAAAATACTGTTAGGATTAAAGAAGGGCTCGAGATTTTTCAAGGTTAATAATTAAATAGTTTTAATATTTATTAATTTTAAGAAGATACCCAATCTATTATAGTTTATACTTCAACTAAAGAAATTTTAGCTTTCTAAAAATAATGAGATAAATTAAATAAGCATCAATGACCTAAGGAATTTTAATTAGACTTTAACGAATTCCATTTCATATAAAGGTATTTCTCTTCTATTCTTAGCATCATAAAAAGGTAAGCCTGATCGTTTCAGAAGTTCAGGAGTTTTGTAATTTAAAATAACTACCTGACAGGGGCTCGCTATTTTCATAGAAGCAACACGAAGACGATCTCTTACTAATGCAAGATTTCTTATATGAGTTCCAACATCAGCAATCACTTGTCCTGCTCTAACTCGGGCAGCTACTCCCATAGATCGACCAAATGAATTTCTCATGCCTGATTGTACCCTATCTGCTCCTGCAAAAGCTAACATACGATTTTCTCGAATTTTCTGAAATGGTTTGGGTCGTATGCGTAATCGAAAGTTCTGTCTTCCTAATTTACGTTGAAGAACCCCATTAATTGTGATTCTAATTGCTTCAAGTGTATTTGAGGAGATTTGAATCTGTCTATCGACCTTAAGACCTACTACAAGCTCCCAATCTTTCCAATCAATATCTTTATTTCCACCCCAATAACGTACAATTTTAGATTGAGAACCTCCACGAGCATATTCCCTCCTATGGTTTGCTGATCTCTTATGCTGATAAGGTCTCCTCGACCATTTACTATAGCAGTGCCAAGGACGTTTACTTGCCATTTTTAATTCACTATCGTCGATTTAATACAAGTTATTTTTGATAAAACTTAAAATTAAATAAGTTAGATATTTAAATTCCATGTAGGCTAGTTAAAAAATTTTATTATATTAATAATTCTAAAATATTACTCAAGTAATTCTATACTAATTTTACCTTTTATCAAAGATAATGATAGATCTTCATCAAGCGTTAAGGATTAAAACGGAATTACTGTGTAAAGGTTTATATCTAGATGAAAAATTAATTGAACATTATAAAGCTCAAGGAATAAACATCGATTACGGTAGGAAAGGAGGAGCTGGTCCCTCTGGGGGGAGATATTTTCTATTAGAAGATGGTTTCACTTTGACTAACGTTGCTTTATGGAATGATCCTAGTAGAACAGAACTTTTTTTAAAAGAAAATAAAGAAGGTTACTTTGAGGTATATAACAATAAATCAAATGAATATTTTACACGATTGAAACTAATTCAAAATCCTCGTTTCTACGATCCTGAATTTAAAACTTCAGATGGGATAGCCATGAAAAAAATTGCTTTAGTTCATGGAATAGATTGTCTTGCGAGTACAATATTTCAAAAGTGTATTTATTGGGCCTGTGGTGAAGCCTGTTCTTTTTGTGGAATCGAAGTAAGTTTACAAAATAATGCTACTATTGAAGAAAAGAATGCAAAACAGATAACAGAAGTTATAAATGCAGCCAAAAAGGAAGGAAGATGTAAACATATGACCTTAACAAGTGGGACAGATGAGACAGTTGATAAGGGGGCAAATAGATATATTGAATTATTAAAAGGAGTCAAAAATGTTTATCCTGATCTCCCTCTACACGTTCAAATTGAAGCATTAGAAGATCTGGAGTATATAACTGAATTAAAAGAAGCGGGAGCAGATACAATTGGTATTCACATTGAAATACTTGATGAAAATTTGAGAAGAGATATTACACCCGGTAAGTTTCATTTATCTTATCAACTTTTTGTAGAAAATTGGGAGCATGCAATTAACGTGTTTGGAGATAATCAAGTTAGTAGTTATATATTAACTGGTTTTGGAGAAGAAAAAGCTAACTTTCTTAAAGATGTAGAAAAACTAGTTTCAATCGGAGTTATTCCGTATATCACTCCTGTAAGATCTATTCCAGGAAAACGAAATCTTCCCTTAACTGACTTCAATGAGATGTTAGACATATACAAAAGAAGTGGTGAACTGATGAGAGAATATGGTGTTAATCCATTAAAAAATAAAGCTGGATGTGTTCGCTGTGGGGGTTGTTCTGCAATTAATGAAGCATTTAAAGCATCTTAAAATTTAAAATTTGTTCAGCTTTTTTAATAAATTAATTTGATTTAAAATTGTGAATTAAAAAATGATACTAAAAGGAAAAAATATTATTATAACAGGTGCGGGTAGGGGTATTGGGAGAGCTGTAGCAATAGCATGCGCTAAGGAGGGTGCAAACCTTGGATTAACTTCAAGAACTCTCGAACAGTTGATTGCTGTGAAAGAGGAAATTGATAATTTGGGTGTTGGTGTTAATTGCGTCATTAAAACAGCGGATATTACAAAATTACCCGAAGTTCTAGAAACTTTTATGACTTTTCATGGTGAATTAGGCAGATTTAACGGCGTAATTGCTAACGCAGGAGCGTCATGGATGGCTAGTGCTCACGAAGTACCTCCAGAGAAATTTGAAATGGTTATTAATACTAATATTTTAGGTGTTTTTTACACTTTTAGAGCAGCATATCCTTATCTAAAAAAAGATGATAATAATGATAAAGCAAGATTTATCATCACTGGAAGTGCCGTTTATCCTTCGGTGATGGGAAGATTTTCCTCATATACTGCCTCTAAATATGGTGTGGTAGGCTTACAAAGGGAGTTGGCGACAGAATATAAAAGAGAAAACATTCTCGTAAATATGATACTTCCTGTGCAAGTAGATACTAAATTGCTTAGAGGAAGGAGAGCTGGTGATGGAAACAAACCACCAGGTGTTTTGGATCCTGAGGATTTGAATGATTACTACTTATATGTTCTCTCTGATATGGCAAATAAAGTGAATGATGAATTAATCTATCCTAATAATTTCGAAGCTATGAAAATGATAATAAAGGATGCCCCTGAGGAAAAAAAAGAGAATTGGAACGTTTTTAAGGAATATTTGGAAGAAAAATCCCTAAATTTATATAATAATATAAAGAAATTTGGTACTTTAGGAGAATTTATTCTAGATCGTTCAAAATAAATGATTATTTAAAGGGGTTCTTTTCTTCAAGGATTTTTTGTTGATATTCTTTTAAAGGTGGGGGGCATAAATTAGCTTTTATCGCTTCTTTTTTTATAGATTTCATTATCTCACCCAAATTTATAGAGACAGGACACCAATGGTGACAA
>JAHQWY010000131.1 GCA_029856445.1 Promethearchaeia archaeon | reverse complement strand
ATCGAAAATGCTATTAAAGTAGCTCTATCTTTCGGAGGTTCTACGAATATGGTTTTACATATGTGTGCATTATCTCATGAGATTGGAAGTTGCATGAATCATTTTGATTTTGATAAATTAAGTAGATCCATCCCATTACTGGGAAAATTCAAACCAGCTTCAGAATATAACATCTCAGAGTTTCATGAAGCAGGTGGTGTTGGAGTTTTAATGAAAAAGTTATCGAATGCTTTAGATTTGTCAATAAAAAATGTTTTAGGGATTACATTAGAAGATTATTTAGATTCTATTGATATCCATGATTACCATATAATTCGAAATTTTAATGATCCAATAGCTCCTGAAGGGGGTATTGCTGTTTTGAAAGGAAATTTAGCCCCTGATGGTGCACTCATAAAACAAAGTGCTGTCAATGATAAGATGAGATATCATAAAGGTCCTGCAAAAGTTTTTGAATGTGAAGAGGATCTTAGAGATGCCATAACAGCAAACATGGTGAAACCAGGAGATGTTTTAGTGATTCGATACGAGGGACCGAAAGGATCTCCAGGAATGAGAGAATTATCCATACCTGCAGCCATGCTTATAGGGATGGGATTAGGTGATTCTGTTGCTATGATTACTGACGGACGGTATTCGGGGGCTACGCGAGGACCATGTATAGGACATGTATGCCCTGAAGCATTTGATGGGGGACCTATGGCTATTGTAGAAAATGGTGACGAGATTGAAATTGATATTGATAATCGAAAAATAGAATTGTTAGTCCCTCACAAAGAAATAAAAAAAAGGTTAAAGGAATGGGAAAAACCTGAACCACGGTTTAAAACAGGTTATTTAAACATTTATAGCAAAACAGTAAGTTCCGCGAAAGTAGGAGCTTATTTAAAATAATTCCTAGTATTATGATCGATGAAACACGTATATCACAAAATTTAAAGGATTTAGCTTTTCCGAGGTTATCTGGAACAAAATATGAGAAGAAATGTTTCAATATTGTTAAGCAGAAAATTGAAGATCTAAATCTTACTCCAAAAATACAAGATTTTTCATTTAGTACATTCTATTCAAGAATTTTCCCTAAAGTTTCTCTATCCTTATTGAGTTGGCTTCTTATCATTTTATTTTTCAATTTCCAACTGATTTTTAGATTAGTTAATCTCTTTATAATTTTAATCTTGATCACAGTTCTTATTATAATTACAAGGAATCCAGAGAAACTTAAGATCGGGAGGGAATATCATTCTCAAAATTTATATGTAAAAATTTCATCCAAATCTCAGAATATGATTCCTCCTAATAGTATTTTTTTATTTTCACACTTAGATTCAAAAGGACAATCTTTCTCAATAAAAATCCGTATACAATTATATTATTTCTGGATAATTTCTTTTAATTTAAGCCTAATACTAATAATACTCGATTATTTCATCTTTTTCAGGCAAAATTTTATATTATTTTTTTTTACATTTTTAATTTTAATTATTAATTGTGTATCTACTGTATTTGTCTGGTTAAATATTACCAATAATAAGTCTAAAGGTGCGATAGATAACGCTTCTGGAGTTGTGTGTGTTTTAGAGATTTTACGACATTTTTCGAATTCAAAAAATATGCTTAAAAACTTAGATTTATATTTCATTTTTACAGGAGCAGAAGAAAGCGGTACTATGGGCATAAGAAATTATTTTCATAAATATATGAAAGATTTTGAGAGAGATAATACATATACAATCAATTTCGACTCAATCGCTAAAAAGGTTTCTTTATGGGATCATGGTCTCATTAATAATAAATATTTTAAGTCAATCAATTATATTTTAGAAAATAAGGAAATAATGACTTTAGAGAAAACACATAGATTCTACATCGGTTCATATAGCGACGGAATGTTTCTTCTAAGCAAGAAATTCAAAGGAATTGGTAATGGCGATAAAACCTCTTATCAATATATTCATTCTGTTAAGGATGATGTGGATAAAATTGAAATAACCACTTTGAAGACACTTTCTCAGTTTTATACAATTCTATTAAATGAAGTTGATGTTAATCTAAATCAATAATCTAAGAGTGATGATTAAGAATCAAGCTTAATAGTAAGGATTTAGGAGTAGTTATTACTCCAACTTTAACAGTGAAATATATAATTTCAAGATTAGGGAAGATTAAGAAAGATCAGAAAATTTTGGATCCATGTGTTGGACCTGGTATATTCGTAAAAAAATTAATAGAATCTGGAGTTAACAAGGAGCAAATATTTGCATATGATATAAATTCAAGTATAAAAGGAGAAATAGAAAAACTAGGAGTTTACTTTAAAGCTCAGGACACGCTTATTGCTTTGTATCCTGATTCGTATAATGAGTTTGATTTTATTGTTGGAAATCCACCTTATCTAAATAAAGCCAGTACTTATATTCGTAAAAATAAATTAAAGCTCAGAAAAATTTATGGGAAAATAAATGCTCACGAATCTTATGCTATGTTTATTGTAAATAGTATATGGCGCTTAAAAGAGGGTGGAAAATTAGGTTTTATAACCAGTGATTCTTTTTTAACCTTAAGTACCCATAAAAATCTAAGGAAGTTTATTCTTAATAATTGCATGATTAATGAAATTCTTCTAGCACCAAAAAATTTGTTTTCCAGTCAAAACGTAAGCACAAGTGCTGCAATTTTT
Organism: Promethearchaeia archaeon; assembly: GCA_029856445.1. GTDB lineage: Archaea > Asgardarchaeota > Lokiarchaeia > Sigyniarchaeales > SOKP01 > Loki-b32. Next base: position 6,396 of record JAHQWY010000131.1, on the reverse strand, counting down.
ATTCTAACAAAATGCTCTGGTCAAAAGAATAAAAAATACCGGGAAAATAATATAATGAGGATCATTCCTAGAGTAGATAAAGAGGAAGATTATAAAGATCCAAAATTTGTCAATGAAATAAAGCAAAAGAAATATAATTCCTTACCATACAACATATTTTTTATTGATGTTGAAGACGAGATCATTAAATTATTTGAAAAATCACCAAAATTGGATAATTTTTTATCAGGATTTATTGGGATGCATACCCATAATAATAGAAAATATATCGCTGCTATAGACCAAACAGAATTAGCTAAGGTTTTTGAAAGAAGAAATAAAAATATATCTGATCCATACAGGAAATATAAAATAATTTTAAAAAAAGACCTTGACTCAATAAAGTGGAAGCCTTATTTAAAGAGAGGAGGAGCAGAACAATATTATAGACCAATTATGGAAGCATTAGATTGGGACGGAGAATCTAGAAATAATTATGATATTCCTACGAATGTACCATTTGAACAGGAGGGTATTATAATTAGTGGTGTAAGTTCAAGATTAGCTGCTCGTTATATGCCAAAAGGATGTTATTGGGATTCAAATAAAGCAATAGGATTTATTATTAGAGATAATAACCTAACAATTCCATATATGTTAGGATTGTTAAATAGTTCTTTATATAATTACCTAGCTAAAGGAATCATCAATAATACTAGTAGCATTCAAATAACTGGAATCCAAGCTTTACCCATTATACCAGTTGATAATGAAACAAAAATTAAAATTGAAAAATTAGTTAATAACATTATCAGAAATAAAGAATCTAACCCAGATTATGATTACATAGATGATCAAAAAAAAATTGATGATTTGATTTTCCATCTGTATTCAGATAAATATAATCTCCCATTAAGTCTTAAAAAAAAATTAGATAAAGAATTTTCAATTTATAGATAATATCTATTATAACAATTTAAAAAACTTGAAAAAAATGGAAAATATTAAAAGATTAATTGAAATAAGAGAAAAAGGTATTGAAGCTGTTAATATTGATGATATTAATGTTTTATTTCAAATTCTCTCTGATTTTATCAACATAAATCCAGAAGTTCAAAAGCTCATAGAAGGATATAAATTAAGGATAATATTGAAAATTGAAGATGCTGAAATATATAATCTTAATATTGAAGATCAAAAAGCAATTTTTAATAGAGGTACTTTAAAAACTCCAGATTTTATTATAAGTTTGAATTCAAAAACAATTTTTAATTTATTTCTTGGAAAAATAGATCCTCTGGAAGCATATTTCTCTGAATCCTTCAAAATACAAGGAGATTTGCTTAAGGTAATAACTTTTGTTAATATTTTAGAGTTGGCTTTTAATTTGTTAGAAGTTAGTGAGAACCAAGATACAGAAAGACTTATAGATGCCAATTCAATGAAAGATCTCATAAATGTTTATTTGAAAGGACCAACTAAAGTCAAACCATCGCAAGTTCCCCTTTTTTTAGAAGTTTTAACAGTTTTCGTAAATAATAATCCTGAAGCTCAAAATACTATCTCAGAAGAGGATTTAAGTATTCAATTGAGACTTATTGATCTTGATAATTATGTTGTCCGCATAACCGATAATAGAATGAGTTGGTATAAAGGAGAAGCACCTAATGCTAATTTTGTTTTAGAAATGAACCTTGAAACTTCTGCAGATTTATTAATTAATGGTAATCCAGTCTCTGCATTTATGAATGGAAAGATAAATATTCAAGGAGATATAGCTAAGGCTTTAATTCTTCAAGATTTAATTGATATATTTTTAGATTTCATAAATTTTTGATTTACTTATAATTTTTCTCCTTTAATTTCCTCCTCATATTTCTTTCTTCTGTCTTCTAGATATTCTGGTATAGGAACATCCCACCATCCCCATGCTGGTGAGCCAGTAAAAGGAAAAGTTCTACTAACAAGAATTTCTATTACTGCTGGCTTGTTCGATCTACTTGCTCTTTCTAATGCTGGTATAATTTCTTTTCTTTCTAAAATTTTTTCAGCATAGCAACCAAAACCTTCTGCGATTTTACTAAAATCAGGCGAATAAGGATTTCCGTCTTTATCTTCAAAAGCAGTACCATAACTTCTATCTTCGCCAAATGCTGCTTGTTGAAGGTCTTTAATCGCAATCCACCCAAAATTATTCAAGACAATAAAGAAGAGATTTTTCAATCCTAATTGGACGGCAACTGATAATTCTGAAATTGTCATCATGAAATCCCCATCACCCACAAGTGCTACTACTTGACGATCAGTTTTACCTATATCAATTGACCCTAATTTTGCCCCAATACCTGCAGGTACACTATATCCCATAGTTGAAAAACCACCAGCCGTAATACATGTTTTTGGTTCATAGAATTCCAATTCTTGTATCATTTGTGCTTGAACATTCCCAGAACTAGTAATAAAAATCGCATCCCTGTCAAAAAACTTCCTAATTTCTTGTAAAACTGTTGAAATCATAAGATTTGGGATATCTTGATTTTTATTTATGTGTTCCTTTAAAATTTCGAACCATTTTTTCTTTTCTTCTTGGATTTCTTTGAAATAATCAGTTTTTTCATAGTCTTCTTTGTAGTCACCTAACTCGTTAATAATTTGCCTTAAACATGCTTTGGCATCACCAATTATTCCAAGTTCAACAGGATAATTTTTACCAATTTCATTTTGATCGATATCAATCTGTATTAATTTCGTGGGTGGTATTGAAAAACTTACCCCGTCTTTATATGAGCTTGCTGTTTCGTCAGCAAATCTACAACCAATTGCAAGTATTAGATCTGCTTTGGAAGTAATTTTTAAGCCAACTGTAGTTCCTTTGCTACCAGTAGCCCAACAAAAAAGAGGATGATCATTTGGAAATGCGTCTTTCGCCATCATAGTAGCTACAACGCCCGCACCAATCTTTTCTGCTACGATCTTAACCTCCTCAAATGCTTCAGATGAAACAACTCCACCCCCTAATAATAATACTGGTCTTTGAGCCTTTTTTAAGAAATTTACGGTACGGGTTATTAATTCTGGATCACTATAAATTCTCCCTTGAGATTTATGTTTAATAGGATTAGGGATTTCGGTAGTCATAGCAGATGATTGTACATCCATAGGGAGATCTATATGAATTGGACCTTTTCGTCCTATCATCATTTGATTAAAGGCTCGTTGCATTATCGAGGGTAACTGTCCTACTGTGTCAACCTGAAAGCTGCGTTTAACGATTGGTTCAAGGATTCTTGGCATATCAGAATCCCTTTTTCTTTCAATTTCTTGTAAAACACCTTTACCTCTCATATGAACATGTGCGTCTCCTGTAAGAACTAGAACCGGCATACTATCTACGTAAGCATCTGCGATTCCTATTGCAGTATTAATAGCACCAGGACCAATTGAGGTAAAAACAACCAAAGGTTTCCCTGTGACTCGATAATAACCTACAGCCAGATGTACTCCACTCATCTCTTGTTTTGGTTGAATTAAAGTAAGTTTATCTTGATCTTTAAAGAAGGCATCAACAAGGGGTAAATTTCCATGTCCGGGTATTCCAACTACGTATTTTACTCCTTCTTTGATAAGATATTTAGATATAATTTCTCCTCCTGTGTATTTCTGCATCTTCAATTCCATATTATCTATAATTTTTATTGAATATGATTTGATAAACTAAAAATAGATTTAAGTTTGTTTATGAAATAGAAAATGGCTATTCAAGTTATTTTGAAAATTCTATATGCCCCTCCTTTTTATAAATTAATCATCAAAAATTGACATATAACAATATTAACAAATAACATTTTACTTAACTGAACGAGAAGTGCCATCTACTTTAGAAAAGATACGGATTTTGGGAGAAAATTCAAAATATGATATTTGTGCTTCGACAGCGTCGTCTCGTACTGACAAATATCCAAATCTTTTTGGAGACTCAGAAAATTGGATTGGAAATACAGCACGCGCTGGAATTTGCCACAGTTATACCCCTGATGGACGGTGTATGAGCCTTTTCAAAACTCTATATACTAACAAATGTATCTATAATTGTAAGTACTGCTTTTCACACAGCTGTAAAAGAAAGATGAGTTTTAGCCCAGAAGAATACGCTCGAACATTTATGAAACTTTATTCAATGAATGTTGTTGAAGGAGTATTTATTTCTTCTGCCGTTTGTGGAAGTGCAGATAAAACCACTGAAGAAATGTTGGAGGCAATTCGACTACTCCGATTTAAGTATAATTTCGGAGGATATATACATTTCAAATGCTTACCAGGTGTAAGTCAATATCTCCTTAGAGAAGCAATAACTCTTTCTGATCGTATTTCGATCAATACTGAAGCCTCTTCTAAAGATCATCTGGCAGAAATTGCAGAACAAAAAGATTTTAATAATGATATCATAACACGCCAACGTTGGTTAAAGCAGATGAGGATCAAACACAATGATGAAGCTCTTAAAGAAATGAGAGATATTGAGCAAGACTGTAAATTGAGATATCAGGAAAAAATGATCAAGGATCGAAGAGAAAATGGTTATAAAAAGTTCCGATGGGATGGAGCTCCGATTCTCAATAGCGGGCAGACTACCCAATTTGTGGTGGGTGCTGCTGAAAATGAAAGTGATTGTGATTTACTTAAAAGGATCGACTGGGGATATAAAGAAATTGATTTAAGAAGAGCCTATTTTTCTTCCTTCATTCCAATCGAAGGAACACCTCTAGCAGGTAAACAAGCAGCTTCACTAGCAAGAGAACATCGGTTATATCAAAGTGATTGGCTATTAAGAATATATCATTACAAATTGAAGGATTTGAAGGAAATTTTTGATGAAGATGGTAATCTGCCAAAGGGGGACCCAAAGATTCATTTAGCAAGGGAATACTTTAAAGATCATAATTTTGTAGACCCTAATCAAGCATCATACCAAGAGCTCTTGCGTGTCCCTGGGATTGGACCAATATCGGCTAAACGTATAATAAATTTACAAGCTAAAAAATTCTTATTTAAACGCAGACAAGACCTTAAATCTGTAGGAGTAGTATTAAAACGAGCTGAACCTTTCCTCTTGATAGATGGGCATAATCAAACGACTTTAAATAAATATTTTGATATAGATAATGATAAAATTTCACAGAGAGAAATTGCTTGAGAAAATTATCTGAAGAAAAGGATCCATTGGAAGTTGTTGGGTGTGCTAGAGGTCATTCACATGAAGAATTAATAGATGATCTTCCCCGTCATTGTAGCTATTATCCTGACCTCATCCAACAGATTAAGAAAATTCCAGAAGTAGTCTTACGCAATTCAGGGACTCCATTCGCAAAAAAAATTAATCGTATGATGCGTGAGATTTCTAAAGAAACTTATCGAGCGATCCAATTTACGCGCACTGAAATTAATAATAGGGGTGTTTTATTTGGGATAGTATGCCTCAAACATAAGGTAATAGACCGCGTCTTGAGCTACTTCCATAAAAGATGGCCACAATGTATTATCTGCCTATATAATGAACACACCTATACAACTTCAACTATTGATGAAAGAGGGATTATTCGTGAGATTAACGCCCCACTAAAAACTGTTGTAGATAATGTAAGTAAAAATCGTCCGATTATTCCATATTTCGATGATATTCAATTTACTGGTGTAGAAATCTTCGAGACACTATATAAATCACAGTTTATTTCTGAACGAGAGAACCGACCTTTTTTTAAAAAGATGATTCCAGATAAATGTTTTGAATTACCAGGGATGAGAGATGGAGTAGAAAAGCGTTTTCGAAATAAAAGGATTAATGATTATATTTGATTTCATATGATTTAAGGTTATATTTCTTTTACTTCCCTATAAGAAAAATTATCTGGAGGTAAATCTAACAGAATTCCTCCAGTTTAGATGATTTCACTAATTTCATCATTATTTGGGATTAATCCTAAAAGTTTTGCTTTTTATTGATTAATTTTTTCTATGTCCTTTTTATATAATTGAAGCAAATAGATCTTTTACTGTTCTATAAGCCTCGCTATCCTCAGGTAACTGGAGTAGATTTTCACCTATTAGATTCATTTTGCTGATTTCATCACTATTTGATACAAAGCCTAGAAGTTTCACATTTTTTTCATTAAGGGAGGTTACCTCTTTTTCTAGTAATTCTCTTACGTTCTGTGGAAACCGATTTCCGACTATCCAAATATTTTCAAATAAAAGATTTACTTCTTTGGTTATTTCTATTATCCGTTTCATAGTGTGGAAACCCATTTTGCTTGGATCAGTGACAATGACAAGATCAGTCACGTTTCTGCCTGTTTTTCGAGAGAAGTATTCCAATCCCGCAGGGGCATCGATGAGCACAAAGTCATAATTCTTGGATAA
>JAHQWY010000130.1 GCA_029856445.1 Promethearchaeia archaeon | reverse complement strand
TTACTCAATGTAACTCTCTATATATCGTTTTACTTCACTAGCAGGTCGAAATATCCCAAAGTGACCTTCACATAATATATCAGCATTTAGATTTAAAAGCTTTTTAAGAGAATTCTGATAATCTGCAACATTACTAATCCCTGGAATAATTGGTCCATGGACATCTTGACCAAAAAGAATTTTAGTATCTCCTATAAGTATTAGAATCGAAATTGAACCAGGAGTATGCCCAGGGGTGTGAATACATTCGAAATTATATTGTCCTAGTTTTAATGTTTCATCTCCTTTAAATCTTTTTGCTAATTTTATAGGCTTATATTTCACGCCATACCATGAAGCCACTGTTTCTCTACCATGACCTTCTTCTTCTATTGCAGTAGCATCCAAGTCATGCGCATAAAAATTGACCTTTTCGTTGAATCGTTTGAGGTCTGAGCATATAGCTATATGATCGATATGAAAGTGAGTGATAATACAATGTTTAATGTCCATGGGATTTAATCCCTTTTTTTTTATTCTTTTAATCATCTCCAAACTCATTCCGCAATCAATTAAAACAAGCCCATCTTCACTATGAGTATCAACTAGAAAAACTGAACAACCAGAATCTCCTAGATGATATACATCTTTAAAAACTTCTTTCATAACTCACTTAATCTTATTTAATTTTTATTCTTATCTAACATATTTTTACTTTTTTATTATATGGTTTCTAAATAAAATTATCGCTTAAAAATTAAAAAAAAAAAGGTATTTTAATAATCGTTTATCGATTATTTTCAGGTAATCTTTATGAATCCAAGTGATCTAAAAAAGTATTTTTAAGACCTACATGTAATGAAACAAACCCCACTACTAAGAAAAAGATATAAAGTCCGGGCCAAAATAACGCATGAAAAGCATCAATAATGTGTGCTCTCGCAAGATCAACATCTCTACCTAATCCAAAGTATCTGGGATCAGAAAATCCTAAAAATCCTATTGATTCATAAATTAAGATAACAAGGGCTAATTCTAATGGAATATATATAACTACTTTTTTCAGTAAAGGTTTGATATTACTCTTCCGTATTGGGGATTTATCTATTATTTGTGTAAAGCTAGGAATTAGTAAAATTCCAACTGTTAGCATCAGGATCTCAAAATGTCTGCCAAAATTATTAACAGTTAAAATAATGAGAAGTATATTTGGTATAATAAAGATCGGAATCATCAATACCATAATTGCTGTTTTAGTCCATTTATGAATGCCAGCAATATAACCGAATATAACTCCTCCAAGCACGCCAATAAGAATAGCACCTAAACCAAATACTAATACATCCCAAGTACCCCATAATATCCGTGCTAATACATCTCTTCCAAACAAAGTTGTTCCTAACGGATGATCTGGAGAAGGAGATTCCCACTCGATAAGCCCAATACCATCAGCTTCTTCACGTGAATATCCTGAAATTAATTGGGGAAACAGGGCACCAATAACTATTAAGAGAACTAAAATGGAGCCAATCATAATGAAAGGGGATTCCGCTATACGTTTTAAATAATCTTTTATATCTCTTTTAGGTTCAGTTTCAGGATCTTTTTCTGTTTGATCTAATTTATTATATAGTATTTGAGAGGAATCATCTTCTAAAGAGTTTTGTTTAGTAAAGGATGTAGATTTAAGGATGCTGAAAATAATATTAGAGATGAATGTAACTAACACGAAAAGAATGATGATTATAAACAGTACCGCTTTAATTACATAAAAATCATTGTCTACTAGAGCCCTCATAAATAGTATACTAATACTATATTGGTTAAACACGATTTCTATTATAAAGTAGAAAGCAATAATAAAGCCAAAGGGTATCCCTGTTGTTATTGTATTTGAGATTACTGATTTCTCATTTGATTCCGTTTCCAAACCAGATCGAGTTTGCATAGTGATAAGAGCTATAATTAATACACTTAACGCTATTCCTGGTAATATATAGTATTTAACACCTTGAAATCCTATAGGGGGTACCAAATCCCATCGATAAGCAAAATTATATTGTAATATCAATCCAAGGGAAAATATAGGGATTGAAATCCCAATAATAAAAAATGCCTGAATTACTTTATCTACCCATCTTTTCCTAAATTTAAATGCTATTTTTCCAAGAATTATTCCTATTACAAGTCCTAATATAGTAGGTAATAAATAGGGAATCATTCGGGGTATTAACTCCGAAATGAGATCCCTAACTGGTTGTCCTCTATTAATAGAAGTGGAGATATACCATTTTCCTGAAAATAGGTCTGAAATAAATCTAAAATATTGAATAATCATTGGTTGATCAAATCCAAGTTGATGACGCAATGCTAAATATTGCTCTTGAGTGTAATGACTTGGTAAATGATTTAAAATTACATGATCGGACATATTATATACAAGAATAAAATTTATTGTTATCCCTATGAATAATGTTAAAAACGCTATAAGAAATGAGATAATTAGGTTTTTTAATAGACCTTGTCGTTTAAAATCTAATTTATAAGATCCAACCAGCTTCATTGAATTTACACGCTTTTTAAAATTAATTTATCAGATTTTTCTTCTACTTTCAATTTATTATTTTACTCATAGAAATTTAAGCTTTTACAAAAATGAAAAATTTATTCTTCTTCTTTAACATATAATTTTTCATATAATAGAATTGTAATAACAGAAGCCATTCCTGTGGAAAACAAAACATCTGAAGCGTAATGGGCCCCAATTACAATACGAGATAAACCGACAAATATACCCCACCCAAATATTAAAAAAGAGAATGAAATCTTAATGTAATCCATGGTCTTTCGATCTATTAACATAATCAATAAGGGTAAAAACATCCATCCCATTGCAGTATGACCACTTGGAAAGCTTCGATTTCCAGTAATTCCCTGTGGTAAAAACCAAGGAGTATAATCTGTAAAACCGGGAGTAAGGTCTCTAAACCGAACTCTCCCCCAGAATATTTTAACAATTTGAACAAATGTTAAAGGATTGATAATAGCTAATAGTGAAACTATTCCTGCTAAATTTCTATAACTCTTCCAATCTTTATTCCAGGTAAAAATAATGTAAAATATCATTGGGACAATCAAACTCCATCCTGTATAAAAATCTGTCTTTCCACTTGCAAATATGATAAAAAAGATTCCAACAATTATAGAGATATAAGCAGGTATTTTCTGCAAATTTAAATTATCATTAAAACTTCCTAAAAAAGTTGCTAACGCTATTGCTATCAAAGCATATCCCGGAACTTCACCATAATCCCTTCCAAAGATCCCCCATGCTGAGTTTTCATCCACCACTGCTTTAGATAGCTCTAGATCAGTAAAACCAAATATTATAGCAAGAATTGCCCACACTATAACAATGATTAATAGTAATTTAGCTGTAAATGATTGTTTAAAAGACTCAAACATTCTCATACCTATTTCACTTTATTAAATAAAAATCAAAATGTATAGAATTTCTTATATACATTCCTAAATATTTTTTTTCTTTATTTATAGTAATCGTTAATAAAATTCAAAAGTATATCTGGATAATCAGTATAGATCGCACTGGCTATTTCATCATTATGTCTCATTTTAATAACTCTCTTCATATTTTCTTTTGTATTAACTCCCCATATATAACATTTTAAACCATTATCTACTATACTTTCAAATAATTTTTCTATTTTTCTTCTACATCTCACATTTATTACATCAATGTTGAGATTTCTTAATCTTTCTAAATTTATTGTCTTATCAGATATTTGATTGATATTTTCTGGCAAAGTATACACGAGCTTAGAGTAGTTATTCTCTTTCCTTAATAAAGATAAAACTAATAATCTTCTATCAGTAATCTCGATATTATTTAAAAGACTAAAATTATTCGACATATTTAAAAGCTCAATACCAGCTTTTCTATTTGCAATGTCAAAACTATATCGTATTGTATTGGATTCCTCTTTAAAATTCTCATAAACTTCATTCAATAATGGAATTTTTCTATTATCGGCAAATTTAATTGACTTAATCTCCTTTAGTGTCATTTTACTTACTACATAGGAGTTGAATCCTATAATAAAAAAGGGATCATGGAAGCAAATTAATTTATTATCTTTTGTTAATTGTACATCCGATTCAATTCCTGCCCCCATACTTACTGCCTTCTTAAAAGCGGATAAAGTATTTTCAATTTCATAACCAGAGGCACCCCTATGTCCAAAAACGTAAGGTTTCATCAATTAACCGATAGCAATTTTAAATATAAGATAAAAAAAATAATTTTTATAGCAATTTAAATTAATTATATTACTTTATTTTTATTCTCAATATTGATAAGTATGCAAGAAAAGAATAAAACATCTGGTAATAATGAGAAGCAACCTTTTTCAACAAAAATTAAAAATTATGTTAAAAATTTATTGGATTTTTCACAATTTGATATTAAAACAATTCTTTATATCATCTTATTCATAATTCTAATAATTGCTTCACTGGTATTATTATTTTTTATATTTTTTGTAGATAGTACAATCCTGTATCGGTTTGTAGTGGAGTTTTTTGTAAATCCTGTTTATAACTTAGGAGTTTTAGGTATCTTTCTATTTATAGCAATAATGGCCGTTCAGGGTCTTCTTGTACCACTTCCATCTGAGATTGTTCTTTTGGCCACTGGAATGATTTGGGGATGGTTTTATGGAGGAATTATGGGAATTATTGGCTCCATGGCAGCGGGTTTATTATGTTATTATATTAGTAGACGAGGTGGACGACCTTTAGCTGAAAAATTTGTAGGTACTAAAGCTATTGATATTGCTGATGATTTTATTGGTAAGCATGGTATGACCGCAATAGTAGTTACTAGGTTTATTCCCTTTATACCTTTTGATGTAATTTCTTATACATCGGGAATAGTAGATATAGATATAAAAAAATATTCTATTGGTACCTTTATTGGTTCAATATTTAGAGCCTTTTTCTATGCTAGCCTTGGTGCATTATTATTTATGAGAGAAAATCTCGAACTTCCCTTAGATTTTGACACATTACCATTGGATGTTATTATTGATCAATCAAATTATTTTAATATGATTCTTCTGATAATTTTAGGAGCTCTAGCACTAATGATTATCTTCTATTACGTATTGATTAAGACATTGGAGAAAAAAAGGAGATCAGAACCAGAATAAGTTCTCAAGTTTTATTCAATTCTACTTTTATTATTCTCTCTTTCTGATCTATTTGTAATATTGTGATATTATTACTTTTTTTAATAGTCAGTTTAATATTTAATCACATGAATGAAAAGGAAAAACCATTACAGGAAGTATGGTTTAAAAGTCATAGTGACTTGAATTTTTCTGAGTTTTACAAGGAATTAAACAATGCAATTTTTCAACACAACACACAAGCAATCTACCAACTTTCAAAAATATTTGCGAGATATCATTTTAAGAAAATAGATAATTGAAGACTTTTTTACACATATAAATTCAATTCATTTGTTTTTTATAGGATTGGCTATTTAAACTAAAGAATGACCCTCCTTATATAGAAAATTTGTATAAAAACGAAAATTCATTAATTAATTTTTAGCGATTTCACGTTGTTCGTTTCAATATTATATAAATTTTATGATTAAAGAAATTTTATATGTCTGAAGACTATTTTTTGCTTAAAGGTATAAGATAATATAATTAATTATTCGGATGTATGATGAATCTTTACGGGGATTATGAAAAGATTTTAGAGGATAATTTAAAAGAGGAATTAGAATGGCTTGAGCAAGAATTTGAGTTCTTATTTAAACAGAAACGGCTTAAGAATAGCTATACTAAAGAGGATATTTCAATAGGAAATCAAATTTTGGATAATATAATTGATAATATCAAGTTAAATAAAAGTGAAGAATTACTCAATTTGTTAGCAATGACCTTAAATAAGATTGAACAAACTTTTCCCGAATTCTTTTAGTTGGAATTACATATTAAATCAGTTATTCCTAAGATTCAAATATGGGATCATCTAAAACTTTCTTGTACTAATGTTCTTTTTATATCGCACTTTTAATTAGGTTAATTAAAAGAGATTGACTAATTGATTATTAAGAAACTAAAATTATTTTAAAACCAAGGCGTATATTTAAAAAGAGAAATTTAGTATTATTAATCATATAATTAGAATTGTATGTTGATATGGAAAGAATTATATTATCTCACTGGAATAAACAAACTGGACCGGAACCTATAATCCAATACCCTCCTGAAAAACCTTTTCCACCTAAGGATCTCTTCTTAAAAATTTGGGCTAAACATGAGTTAGATAAAGAAAATACAATGATTGAATTTACTCCAGAGGATAGTGATAACTGTTTTATATCAATCATTCAGGAATTTGAAGAAGAGATTTATTTTCTTATCTTAGTATATAAACAAGAAAACTTAATTAAAAATAACCATTTAGGAAAAGAATCACCTGATATTTTAGCTATTATGAGTAAAAATTTAGTAGAATTAATTAACACTAATAAAATTACAAGAGCAGTATCTGAAGCTTATACTACAATTAAGAATTATTCCAAATTAGATGAAGAGGATAACTTAAAAAACTTTTTCCAGGATAAAATAAAAAATACAATCCTACAAATTCTCAGGAATGGTGTAATCTCAAAATCAGATTTAACTAATAAATTAAGACATGATTATGGTTTTTCTACTGTAAATATTGATTTAATCCTAATATCGTTCATACGTGAGAGCTTAATTGTAAAGAAAAGTGTTCCAGGAAGCAAAGAATGTTATTTTTTGATTAATGATCTGTCATATGCGAGAATTCCACCTAAAAATTTACTAGTTGATAAAGATGATGCTATACTTTTAAAAAAATACAAAGATTCATTAGAAAAATTCTATTTTGATTATGATATTATTTCTGAACTAGAAAATAGAACAATTATTCAGACTGTATTATTAGATAAAGATGTATTTTCCCTAATTAAAACTTTAAGAGAAGGAAGAGTTACTGTAAATGATTGTTTAACCATTTTAAATAACAAACAAGAACTTTTAAATGAACTTTTAGAAAAGAAATTCATATTTGAAGCCAAGGGATTTGTATATCTATTTTCAGATGTTCGATTTATCAAATTTAAACCCTATTATATAATTGAAAGATTAATAGAAAGATACAAAAACCACGATATTTCTTTTAATGAATATCTCGCTCATCTAAAATTATTAATTGAGCATATTAAGATTCCAAAGTTTATCGATTATAATATAATTTGAAGATTTAATCTTTTATACTTATAATTGTCGTTCTAATCTTAAAAAAATAAACATATAAATATCCAGAAATCTAATTCTCTAGCATTATTATCTAAGTTATACATAAAATGAGGATTATAAATGGAAGTAGTAGATGTATTACAAGGTAGTTTTTCTCTTATATTTGTAGTTATTTCTTTAATTATAGGAATAACAATTCTGACGAAGTATTTTGAACACAAGAATCGATTGTTTATTTTAGTTGGAATCTCATGGATAGGTGTTGCTAATCCTTGGATTCCAGACTCTGTTTCATTCTTAATGCAACTGATTGTTCAAGAATGGTTACCAAGAGGATGGTATCTTATCATTGGTAATGTTTTTATCCCGATTGCCCTGTTGACTTGGTTAATGGCATATACGGATATGATAAAAAGAAAAGCACAAAAAAAAGTAGTTTTAATTACAGTTCTTCTTTCAATTCTATTTGAAATTGCATTCTTTATTCTATTCTTTATAAATATGGATTTAATAGGCATTATTGATCCTGAGAGACCTTTCACTGTTGTTTTTGGAGATTTTATAACAGTCTATCTATTAGTGGTTATCTTAGTAATGGTGGTAACTGGTGTGAGTTTTGCTCAGAAATCTGTTAAGTCGGATGATCGAGAAGTAAGGCTTAAAGGCAAATTACTTCGTGCTGCTTTTCTTACTTTTACTGTAGCAGCTATATTGGATTCACTTTTAGGAACGATATTCGAAGATCCTACTGTTCCACTTCTAGCGATTATGGTTGTAATTGTACGAATATTATTGATTTTTAGTGCTATTGAATTTTATGGAGGTTTCCTGTTGCCAAGGTGGATGAAAGAAATTTTTATGAAGCAAGAATAATTTTTTTTTCCATATTTTTTTAAGAATTAGAAAGTAAATTAGAGAGTTAAGATCGAATCATCTGAAATTTTTTTATCGACGGGGGCTTGACCATCTCCGTAGATATGATATAATCCAGTTCTCCGTGCTATCTCATAAAAACTACGATAAATATCCTTTTCCTGACTTGGTAATGCACAAGTTCTGTAAATTAAGGGATTCCATAGATTTAGTTCATGTTGAGGTTCATACCATAATTTTTCTTTTTTTAATATTTGAATAAAATCTTCAGGATCGATTATATCTTTAAGATCTACTTTATTTAGCATAACTATAAATGGGATTTTTTTTATGAGTCTACCTTTTGTGATATTTTTCAATTCTAACAAGAATTCAATGTTGTCTTCAAAATATTTTACCTGAGAATCAACCACAAAAATTACAGAATCTGTATCTGCATCAAGCTTATTAAAAACTTTTGTTCTCAATGAACTGAAACCTTTTTGACCTGCAACTGTGTATACTCTATAGTATACCTTCCTCTTTATAGTCGATTGAAAAATTCCTCGATCAAAATAAAGAGTGGCACCGCTCGTTTTATCAATTTTTTGTAATTCAACTACAGGAATCAGTTCTCTCTTACCTTCCTTAGTTAAATTGTAAAGAGTTTCTAATATGGTTGTTTTTCCTGATGCCGCCATGCCATAATATACAATCTTAAAAAAGATGTTCTCGTCCTTGTATTGAACCATTTAACAATCTCCAGACTTAAAAGTAAATTTTGCGAAAAAAAAAAATGACTTAAAAATATATAGAAATTTTCAAAATTAAAGATTTTGTACTTTAATTTTATTTTTTCAAATAGAATATTTTTTTTACAATGAAGAATGATTCTCAAATAGAATAAGAAATTATTTTATAAAGTTGGACAAATCGAAATCATGGATGTAAATTCTAACTCTAACTGGAATTGGGATTTTTACGAAGAGCTTGT
>JAHQWY010000006.1 GCA_029856445.1 Promethearchaeia archaeon | reverse complement strand
ATCTTCACTTTTATCTTCAGGATCTATAAAGTTGACATCGATAAAAGTTTTGAACAGAGTGGAATTGTAATTCTTGGTTGATTGAGCTAAAACAGATTTAAACACACCCATTACGTTTAATCTATCTCCAGGTTTAACTGTGTCAACTAGATCATTGGTTAAAATTGCTTGAACTGATCGTGGAATTCTCCCTGGAGGTAAATCTTCAGGAATTTCCTGGATCATAATACTTTGCCAATCAATAAATTCTGAATTTTTTGATATTAGTCTGAAATCTGATTGAGCCTTAGCTTTGCAACGTTTATTAATACAAAAGTTAGGCCACTTAATTCTCGAAGTTAGTTGAATTACTTCAAATTGGCTTCCACATAACACGCATTCAAATGTAGCTTTTACTAATTTAGGTCTTATAACTGAACATCTAACTAAAATCCCTTTTGACCATACAAGATTATCTATATTTTTTGCCCTTAGACTTCTTAGTGCAATAAATAATGGACATTTTTTATCTTTAGTGGTTATCCTTACAAAATAATTCTGATCATTTAATGCTATTCCTTGGAATTTTAAAATGTTTTTAAATGCCTCTACGGCATCCTCCAATAAGCTTTCAGGATCCCTCTTTAATTTCTCTGCAATTTGGGGATCAAAAGCTAATAAATCTTCATAAAAAATAATTAATGTATTTCCTCCCTTAGAAGAAATATCATTAATTTGATCTAGATATTTATATTCACCAGGTTTTTCTTGAAATAAGCGATAAAAATCTTCAAATTTCTGAATTTTATTTACTGGTATTGTAGGATTAGTTAATGGTGTAGTCGTATAAAATCACTTCAATTTTGATCATTCGAATATTTTATTTAGTTATTTTATGGTATTTTAATGCTGATATTAAGGGATAGGTTATTAAAGTGTGAATAAATCATAAAATTTAAAAAATACATGAGAGAAAAGATTTAGTAATGCTTTTTGTTAGAGACTACGATTTGATCCTTTACACATCTTTCAATTTTTGCAATGTACCACATATAATCGGATCTTGACTCATTTCACACCTAATTTTTAATAAAGAAATTACTCTTTTTCTAGTTTTATCATCTTCGTACATTGCTGTACGACCTAAAACTAATGCAATAGACCGCTGAATTTGAATTGTACCTTCATCACTTAAATTTTTTAAAAGCTTTGATAATATTTGATTCAAACCAACTTCTTGAATAATTTTTACAAGACTATTGATTGTACTGGTCCTTACTTCTTGTATGTTATCTCCTAATAATTTAGTAATTTCATCAAAAATATCATTAACCTGACTACTATAAATACTTAGCAAATTAGCTGAAGCTTCTCTAACTTTAGAGTCTTCACTTGTTAAGCATTTTAATAAAATCTCAAAAGGTACATAAACTTCATCAACATCTTCTATTTTAGATAAAATAATTAGTGCTGATCTGAGAACCCAACTTTGTTCTCCCTCAAGTAAGGATACTAGTTTCTCTATAATTTTCTTTTTATCTTCAATATGTGCAATAATATTCCCCAAGCTCGAAACAGCTGCTTCTCTAACAATCCATTCTTCATCTAATAAGGACTTATTTATTAATGCGTCAGCTACGATCGATGGTTTTCTATACCCGATGAAACCAAGTATTTTTGTGTTTGTTTCACGGATGAAAGAATCTGAATTTGATAAAAATTCAATTATTGGGTCTAGGGGAATGATTTCAGGTGATATTGCTACAATTTCTAGTAATGCTTTAAAAAGAACAATCTGTACAGAGGATTCTTGTTGCTCTATTGTATGCATCAATTCAGATATGAAAGGTTTTACAAAATTTGAATCCTTTTTGGCTATTTTTGAAATTAATTTTAAGCTTTCTTTTTTTATTTGGTTGTTTTGTTCTTTATGTAATATGTCGAAGATCGGTTTAATATTAATGCTACTATTTATTCCATCAACTAATCCATCTAAAGAAGCAATTACATTTAGCTTAACATCATTATTCTCATTATCCAAGAACTTTATTAACTTTTGAATTAAGTTTATTGGATTAGTTCTACCAATTTTGATAAAAGTTTTAGCAACTATCCCTTTTGTTATATAACCAGAAACATCAGGGATTTTAATTAAATTTTGAATAATTAAATCTGGATTTGTATTATATTTTTCAACTAAAATGTTTGATATATGGATTTTTAATTGATCATTCTCAAATCTTAAAAATATCAATAAAGTAGTCAAAATTTTTTCTGGATTACTTTTCCATAATCTCCCAAGTAAGCTTAAACTGGTAATTAATGTTTCAGTGTTGTCTGGATCAATGCTATTGATTATTTCATCCAAATCGAGTTGATTTGGTTCTTCTTCATAATATTTCACGAGTGCTAAAATTGCGGAATTCCTAACATTGTTATCATAATCAGATAATCCCTCAAGAAGAGGTAAAAGTGGAATTTTATTTTTTTTAAATTTCCCAATCCGTCTTAAGATATCAAAAATAGCCGTTCTTACTAGACTTGAAGGATCTTTCATTAAAGGGATAATTTTTGATACAATATTTTCATTCAATTCTATTTTACTAATAGTTGCTAAATTTTTAATTGCTGCTGCTCTTATTTCATTATTGGGACTAAAAATTTTATCAATAATCAGGTTTTCGGGAATTTTTATAGAAGATTCTGCAAGAATATTAAGAATTTCGATTTGAATTTTACTATTTGGGTCATCTATTAATTTTTGAAAATCTAATTCTAAAATCAAATCTTTATCATAGTTTAATAGCTTTGAAAATAATTTTAAACCTAAAAATCTCAATCTCCATTCTGTATCATATATTAAGTTGAAAATTATATTTTTTGGTATTTTTTCAACGATTTTATTGTCTCTCTTTATTAAAGAATTTAAGATAGGGATATTTTTGTCATAGTTTGGGGATTCTAATGATTCTATTATCCAAGGTAATATAGTATCAGGAACATTATCCTCCAGTTGTTCCAGAATTTGAAAACTGATTCTTCTTGAATTGAAATTATTATCGCATATCCCATCCAATATTGAATTTTTAAATTTCCAATCATTAAGATTTATTTCTGATTTAAGTGGAATTCTTTCAAACATCAATACTAATGCCTCTTCTGCTTGTTTTCTAATATTAGGATCACGATTTTTAATGAAATTAAATAATGGAATTGGATCAAAAGTCTGAGCACACTCTGTAATTTTTGAATATCGAATATTTGTTATAAACTCACTTTTTCTAGCTAAAAAGAAATATGTAGTAAAAATAATTAATACAATTTCCTCAATGATGGCGGCCCACGCAAACTTTAAATAATTGGGGACTATTTGGCTTGTAAGATTCCAAAAATTAAGTGAATAGGATAACTGGTTAGGATTAACTATTAAAAAATTAACAAGAACATTAATACCTATGGATGCCATTAAATAAGCCGCAAAATAAATATCTATTCCGCGATATTTTATTTTTCTACCCCAAAAACGAGTAAAGTAGCCTATAATCCCAAAAAATAGGGTGACAAAGACAAAAGCAGAAGACATGGTTGATATGGCCATCGATCCTGTAAAAAAAAAAGCTATTGTTTGGATTAATGAAATCCACGCCCATACAAATACAAATAACATTAATCCTAAAACAATATAATGTATTGGATCTGAAAGAAATTGCTTTATTCCTCTTTTTTTATCTTCAAAATTAATAAAAATAGCTCTACTTATATATGGAATGTGATAATAAGCATTTGAAATTCCAGCAATATAACCTTTTGAACCATAAAAAGTGAGAATCATTAAAGGATAAATCAGCATCCAGGTTATCCATGCCATTATAAACGGTAATCCGCTAATTGATATTAAAATTGGTGGGATGATAAAGACAACTATATAAAAGAATAAAGCAATCAATAATGCAGGTGTTTTATTTTTAAATCTATTTAATAGGTTCCTACTTATAAATTTATGAAATGGGGTTAATCCCTCATCAGATTCTTTACTCAATGCAATAAAAAGAAAATCTATAAGAGGGTAAAATGTAAGATATACTAAGCAAAATATAATAGGTATTAGTAAAACTAAAGGATTTATTTCTGTCTCAGTTGTTCCCCATAATTCCGTTGCGAATATAAAACCTACAGCAACAACTATCATTACTGATAAACTAAAGATAAAGCCATAAATGATACACTGTAAACGATCTTTATTGTAGAATTCACCTTTTTTCACTAAAGCAACCTGTCGATAAATGATAAAGAATCCAATAGCAAAAAATATGATAAAAATTATTAGGAGGATTATTTCTATAATCAAAACTTTCACATACTTTTATTGAATATTAATAAATTAATATTAAGTTTATTTCTCTTGTATTACGTTTGCATAATATATAAAGATTTAATAATTTAATAAATCTGGTGAGAAAATTATTGGAAAACATTGAAGAACTCTTTACAAATTCCCTAAATAGAATAAATTTCATGTTTACGAATGAAAAAATCACTACTGAGTGCATTAAAAATCATGATGGGTTTACGCTATTAGGCGAATCATTCGGACCTTACGAGAAAGGAAAGAAATATAAATTAAAGTTGTTTTCTGCTATTCCCTTCATTAAAAATGATATTTTAGAGATTATTCAATCAGAGAAATGTGATAATGTCGATGTTCAGCGATATGCTATTAGTGAGAGAGATGATCAAAAATTAATTCAAACGGAAGAAAGGTTTTTCTTAAACAAAATTAAGGAATTCAAACAATTTATGGCAGAAGATATTAGGAAAAAAAAAGTACCCTTGATAAATCTAGATCGATATAATTCTTATTCATTAAGCATTATTGATAATCGATTGTTGAAGTTGTTAAAATTGGCAAAAACTGAATTGTCCCTTGATGATGAAAGAAGACTCACTATTCCTGAGAAGTTACTTTTTGAACTCCTATTTAATTTTATTAAACACTGGAGGAATTTCTTTATAAATTCTTAATGATATTTTGGTTCTTGAGAGTAATATCTGTTTTTTTACCCATTTAACAATTTAATTTCTTTAGCACCATATTTTTTATAATAAGCTTCGATTTTTGATGCAATAGTTTTATCAGGCTTGAGATAAGGAATGATCTCTATAGCATTACTCATTGCATGATAAGGTACGCCCTTATCATTGACTACACTTTCCACACTTTTCTTATCTTCTCTTAATTCGTTCCTATTAGTAAGACTAATTGCTGCAATTATTGATACATTAATTTGATTTAATTTATCTATAGTTTCAATTAATGATCCTCCAGTAGTCGTGACATCTTCCAAAACAATAACTTTTCCCCTAGGTATTCCTAAAAAAAATTTATCTTTTGGATCACCATGTTCTTTTGGTTTAGCACGCCCCATTGATAAAATGTATATCCCCTTTTTATAATCAGGTTGCATTTTTGCCCATTTGTACTGACAAATTATTCCGAGTTTTGTGGCACCTTCTGGCACTCCATAAAAGCAATCTGGTTTAAGACCTAAGTGTTTTACAAATGCTATAATATAATTAGATAAAATATCGATTGATTGAACATTTTCAGAGACATTTCTCCAATTTACATACCAGTATGATAGCCTACCAGATCTTAGTCGTAGTGGATCTTCAAAGAATCCTACTACATTTTGGCTTATTATGAATTCGAAAAAATTTTCTTTATTCCATTTCATAAAAATTCAGGTTTAATTTATTTTAACTTGCTAAATTATTAAGAATTCTTTTTGCCGTTTCTGCAATTGTTTTGTTATTATTGTTAGTAAGATTTTCGAGTAGAAATTGTATTGGTTTTATTGCTCCTACATTAGTTTCTGAAAGCTGTTCAAAAGAAGAAAGGATTGAAATAACTGTATCTTTTGGAGCATTGTCAAAAGTTTCTTTTATTTTAGGAATAGCTAAGTTTGCTATAATATCATCGAGATAATTTGAAATTTCCTCTTCTATTTTTTCATCTCGATAACTTTTAAGCTTACTTCGTACATCTTCTACAAATTTCAGTGGTAATTCAACCGGCCAATCTTGTATTTTTTCCTTATCAATCAATTGGACAATGCCTCCATCTTTTTTATGAAAAATCCTTATATCCAATCACCTGTGGTTAATTTTTCTGGTAAATAATCATCAGTTAAAAATTTAAAGCCATGAGATGCGAATGCTTGTATTTCTGCTTTTTCTTTCTTTTTCAGGGCTAACTTTAAATCCATTTCCCAAGCTTTATTTGTTTTTACGAAATCTTCTTGTAAAAGATCTTTTGTTCGTTTCTCATCCTGTTTGTTCATTTTTATTCTTGCTTCAGTTGGGATTTTATATTTATCTAAATCTCTAGTTAGGACTCCAAGAAGTTTTATATTTGGAGTAGCAAGGAAAGGTGATTCATAACTCAATCTTTTTGAGCCTCTTAAATAAACTGAATGAATGTAATGACCATAAGGATCACTATCAACCAAAGTAAAAGTAGGTAAATTTAATTCTTTATTTAACCGCTTCAAAAACATTCGAGTAGCTACATTTCCAACTCCTTGAGCGGTTATTAATATACAAGGATATTTTCGCCAAAATCTTGCCTCAGACAGTCTCATCATGGCAGCATTTTTTTCAATTACTAAAATAAATTCGGCATCAGATTCAATTATTTCTATTTGATCTAGGAACGGAGATATCGTCCATCCCCCGCTACCTTGGCCTTCAAGATCAATAATATCTGTTTGATCTCTTATTCTTAATCTACCAACACATGAACCTCTAGGAGCTGCAACAATATGAGTAGAATTTCTAGTTGTGTATAACATTGTGGCCACATCTTCTATACTTTTATCACTATTTTTTTGTTCCTTGAATAGATTAACATCAGTATAAAAAACTTCTCTTTTTGTAGCATGAAGATTTTCATTTAGAAGTTCTGTGATAACTTCAAGAATTCTCATCAAACGAGTTATATCTGCAACACTAGTTAAAGTATGAAATTGCTTCTCCATAATTTGTTTCCCAAGTAATAATAGATCATTTTCTTCATCCCATCTAATATTTGAGCTTGATCTTGAAGGTAACTGAATAGAAGGTCTTCCAGAGGTATAAATTTTAGTTAGCACATCGTCTACTAACTTATACAATCTTGATAATACTTCTTTTCTATTTAAATCATCAATCTTTACAGCATCTGTGGGAAATTCAATTTTTTTTTTAATTTGCCCTTTGTCTATATATTCATTGAACAAATCCTTAGCGGCTTTTAAGTCAAAATTTTTCTTTTTTTGTTTTTCTAACATATATTTCCCCTTATTTTATTTTAATTTCCATTGTTTCCTACCCATTTTTACGTCAACCAGCACTTCTTCCTTGCGCTCCAATTCTTTGAGTTTAAGTTGTAGATACCTGGCATCCATCATATCTTTTATCTTTAATTTAAAAATAAGATGTTTTATAGTTTGCCATTCATCTGTTAATACATTTAATATTCTATCGGTCGTTATAATTGGGAGTGTTGTTTGAGTTGATTTTGGTTTTGAAGGCATTGGTTGGGGTTTTGGTTTTATAGCTGCTGGTTTTACAGCAGTTTTTACCGGTTTTGGTTTTGTTTTAATAACTTCTGACACCTTTAGCTTAATTTCTTCCGGTTTTCTTGGAATTTTTTCAACAGTATAAGACTCTAGAATCTTATTGATTATCTCTATTTTCCTTGCTTTTGAGGGTATTTCAATTTCTTGTTCTTTACAATATCCTTTAAGTTCTTCAACAGTCCAATTAAGTAATGTTTTCTTAGAAATAACTTCTTTTTTAGGTTCAGGTTTTTCAACGACGATTTCCTTTTTAGGAATAATTTCTTTTATTTCACTCGATTCTTCCATCACTTCTTCTTTTATTATTTCCTCTTTTTTAATTTCAGGTTTTTCAGGTTTCAATTCTGGTTCAATTGTAGGGACAGCTTTTTTTCCAATAGCTTCTGTCATTAGATTTATTAATTCTTCCAGTTTGAGTTTTGATTTATATTTACTTTCTCCTTTAGATGCGATATTGTACACACTTTCAGCAAAGATTGGGATATATCTTTGAATTAAACTAGCTCGTTTTTCAGTTTGACGAAGATTTGCTTTTCTATTAAGATATATTCTTATTCTTCTTCCTATTGATTCAAGACAGAATTTTATTTCTTTAATTAGATCTTCATCATCAGCCAATGCATTTTTCGATTGAGATTTAAACATAAGATGTACAAACGGTCCAGAAACATTTACTAGTAATTTAATTGGTCCCTTTGGTAATCCATTATCATAAATATCAAGTTTATAATTTTTCCAATTTACTGATTGAACTGCTTTTGTTATGGCACAATCTGCACTATCTCTTAATTTAGGTGTTCTATTTACAAATCTAGATAACACATCTCTCGAACGTTTTGGTACTTCAATATTTCTTGAATAGGCCATAACAGCTTCCACAACATAGGCCAATCCTTTTCCACTTGTTGGTGCTCTGGTTTCTGCTGCTACGAAGTCATCATCTTTAGCAAAGTTTTCAATAAAATATTCAAATACATTTTGATAGCTATCTACTGGTTCAACTTCGGAAAAAACTAAAAGATCATTAATAGACTGATGAATTTGGTTTGGTTCTAGCTTATTTTCCACAATATTTATATTTCTTAATATATCTGAGGTTAAATCAACAATTTCATCAGAATTTACTGAAATATTACCAATGTCCTCTATATTTCTTTCTGGGTCTTCTTCAATTAAAACACTCTTTTTATCCTCACTTATCGTATCCGCAGTTTGAACTATATTTTCTATTGGAACATCAAAATTATCAAGTCCCTCAGAAACTTTTAATCCAATTTCTTTTATCAATGTATTCTCTAATATTAATTCACCTACAGGAATCGCTGTGTCTGTTGGAGGTGTCATATATTTCATTGATTTAAATGCGAGAAAAAGAGAATTAAACTGTTCTTTTGTGATATCATTTGGTTTTATTTTAGATATCTGAACTTCTTTAACTAATTCTTCAAATTCGTTTCTATTTTTAATCTTTTTTAATTCATTTAAATCGGCTTTATTAGATATTAATAGACTATTTAATTCTAATTTAATTTTTTCCTTTTCTTTTCTAAGATCATCAATATTTTTCAATAATTTGCTAATCTGCTTCTCAATATTCTTCTTTTCTCTTAATGTTTCAACTTTTTCAATGCGTTTATTAAAGGTTTTAATTTCTTTATTAATTTTTTCGTGATCTTTTTCAATTTTATTATATGAGGAGATTAATTTCCAATATTTCTCTTCAAGATCCTCAGAAGTTATTTGATAAACAATCAGTTTATCTCTTGGTTTGGTAGAGCGACCATAAACTTTTTTTTCCATTATTAGAATATTAACCTGTTGAGTCCTCTTTTGAATCCTACTTACAAAACATTCTTTTAGGATGAGAAGATTAAATTTATCTTGGAGATCATTTTCTGCTAGATCTACAATTTCTTTAGCCAGTTTTGAACTTATTCGCACAAAATTTTCTTTTAGAAATGCTGAAAGGGATTTATTCTCTGATTTCGCAATTAAATCTTGAAGATCACCAATATTAACTGATGAAGGGTGTGGTTTTGCATATTTCGGTTCTTTTGGAAAAGCAGAAGCTAAACGACGATAAATTTTTTCTTTTCCGTCAGGATCAATATATATTATTGTGATATGAGGGTTCATAAAAGCAGTTTCTTCAATATATTTTTCAACGTATCCCTTAACATATTTTACGTTTAAATAATTCAACTTAATATAGGTTCCATGTAAAAACGGGCTGTCAATATCAGTTGGATGAATTAGATATTTCTTTTCATTTTTAGATGTAGTAAAAAATTCATTTACAGTAGCATATA
The DNA here is from genome assembly GCA_029856445.1 of Promethearchaeia archaeon. GTDB lineage: Archaea > Asgardarchaeota > Lokiarchaeia > Sigyniarchaeales > SOKP01 > Loki-b32. The sequence goes on along the minus strand of JAHQWY010000006.1, from coordinate 17,759 downwards.
CATTTTCAGATGACTTTGAAACTGTTACAATAGGTTTACCAGTTGTATTTTGAGCATCACTAAAAGCACTTGGTGCTCCAAAACCTTGACTACCTCTGGTCTGTTTTAATTCCATTGATTTTGATGAGGCAAGATATCTTCCAAATTTTCTTAAATCGATTCTTGACATCCCAGTTCCATTATCAAAGATCTCAAATGTATAACTCATTACATTTTTCTGACTTATTTCAGAGGTTAAAAATGAAGCTGCTTCAAATTCTCTTATACGTACTATAACGATTGGTTCTACGTCAATAATATTTTCAACAGGTTTAATTATCTCTTGCATATCATCAATAATCCTCCGTACTTCTTCTTCTGTTTCCAATTCTTCTTTATCAGTTATTTCCCCAGATTCCTCTTCCTTTATTTCGGGTTCTATTGTTACAGTTTCTGCTAAATCTGGAGTCTCTATACCCAGCTCTTGCATTAATGTGTGTTTTGCTTCATTATCTAGATGTTGGCTCTTTTTTTCTTCTTTTGCTGCGTCAACAATGGAAAATTTTTCTAAGAATAATTCTTGGTTTAAAGAAAACTTGATTTTCGAATCTGGGTTTTTTAATTCATTCCATTGAAAACTTTCAATAGCATCAAGCGCATTATCCATAAACTCTGCACAATATTGAACGTGTTTCCAATACCCAAATTCGAAACCAACTAGTTGGGTACGTTTTCGCATATATTCTGCAATTGTTCCCTGTTTTATCGTTCCTTCTTCTTTTGATGTAATTTTAAACGCACTCTTCTTATTTTATCTCATTAATCTTTAAAACATAATACATATATAAATACGTTTAGTACAATATTTTTCTTATATTGTAAAAGATATGAGCTATAGATCTGGGTCTTTTACAAACTGCCTAAACTTTACTTATTTCTTCACTTTTTACTGTAATTAAATTAGTATTTAAATATTTTCCTTAGATAGAAAACTAGATGAAAAATTAGATTTCTATTAATTAAGAAGTTTGAAATCCTAACTACAAATTAGGTTTGGTTTTACTAGTTTTTTCTGCTTCTAATGCAACATCAAGAATTTTAGATGCGATATATCTTTTAGTATTTCTCTCTACGTGGGTAATATGCTTTTTCTTATCTATTATATATACTTCATTATATTTACTACTAAAACCAATATCTTCTCTGCCGATATCATTGGCAACAATTAAATCTACTTCAGATTTAACAAGTCTATCATAGGCTTTATTTATTAAGTCAGTTCTAGAGACGTTTGTCTCTGCTTTAAATGCAACTATAAATAAATTATAATCTTTTTTTCTTGCAACGTTTATAATTTTTGGTGTTAGCTTCATGTTAAGATGTATTTCTTCTACATTATCAGAAGAAATCTTACCCTCAATGCATTCTATAGGTTTATAATCACTAATAGCAGCAGCGGATATAAAAAAGTCATAATTTTTATATGAGATTTCATCTTTAACAGCTTTAATAAAGTCATCTGTTGATATCACGTGAATAGTTTCAATATATTCTGGAAGTTTAGCTCTACATTCTCCTGCAATTAGTACTACTTCCGCACCTCTCGCAGCTGATTCTTTTGCAATTTCTATTCCCATTTTTCCAGATGATTTATTTGAAACAAAACGAACAGAATCAATCGCTTCTCTAGTTGGTCCAGCGGTAACTAATACTTTTTTACCTTCAAAGTCTTTTTTCGAGACTAAAATATCAATGACTCTATCAATAATATCATCAATTCTAGCAATTTTTGCCTTCCCTTCTGAAATTCTTGGCCTTAAGATATCTATCCCAAATTCCCTTAATTTATTTTCATTCTCTTTAAGGATTGGATGTTTGTACATACTCTCGTGCATTGCTGGTACAATAACGATAGGTATAGAAGAACCAAATGCTGTTGTTGCAACTGTGGTTACAGGGGTATCATCAATTCCGGATGCTATTTTTGAGATTGTATTTGCTGTAGCTGGGCATATTAAAATAATATCTGCTTTACTTACTGATTTTGGTCGATCACCAGCTAAATAAATGTGTTCAACAGCACCAGTCAAGTTAGTTATCACTTTATTTCCCGTTGCCCATTCCATTAATGCAGGATTTATTAGTTCTGTAGCAGCTTTAGACATAACACAAATAACTTCAGCACCTAATCTCATAAGTTCTCTTGCTACTATTGGAGAAGAAATAACTGCAACTGATCCAGTTAGACACAAACAGATAGTTTTTCCTCTTAGAATAGTACCTTTGCTTTCTACTATATCCTTAGAAGGATGTTGGAAATTATTATTTTTCATAATTAGATAATTTTATTACCTGTTTCTAATTAATCTTTCAAATTCTATTAAAAATAAAATTTATGGAAAATAAAAAATTAATCATACACAAAAAAAAACAATAAATACAATAAAAAAAATTAGAACGGGAGATTTTTGGTTTATACCACGGTATGATGCTAATTATGGAGGGTTAAAATTAAATGCCTAAAACTACACTTTAAGAATTCTATCAACGATCTTTAGACTTAAATCTAATTTCAAAGCGAAATCATGAAATTTTTTAAAAGCATCTGATTTAAGCAATGATAAACCTTCAAAATGTAGAATTTCCAAGAACTTTTGACCATAATAAGTATTACTAATGGCTGAGATGTCATATCGTGTTCTTTCACCATCTTTATATCTAGCTATTTCTGCGGATTCAAATTCTTCTTTTCTTATCTTTAAAATTCTATCAGCATATTTAAAAAATTGAGTATTTCTTAGTTTTTTCATATCAAAGATGCCAGTTTTTCCGAGCTCTCTTTTATCTAGAATTTCCTTTATATATGTATGGATTTTAATTAAGAATTTTGATCTAAATTCATTTAAATTAATCTCTGGGGAAATTAAATCTTTAAAGATATCTAAATAAGGCAAGGTTAAACCACTTAATTCATTGGTTAGATTTAGTAACATTAAAATTTGATCATACTTACCTTCAAGATCTGACTTGATTTCTTCAAAAATATATTCCTTTTCCCTAAAAATAAAATCGAATAGAAAAATTCTAAATTCTTGAACAAAATTATTATAATTAGGAATAAAGGTTTTATTTGGATTATTTATAATTATTTCATAAGCTTGAAATGGATTAATTTCTTTATTTAATACTGCTCTTACAAGAGATAAAGGGTAATAACCTTCTATAAACTCCATACCTTTAGAAACGCTTTTAATGGCATCTTTGAATGAACATTTAGTAATAACATTGACATTTTTAATTATATTACTTTCGATTTTAACAGGGGTTTTTTTACAATAACACAGATCAAAGGGTTTTAAATCATGAAATAATGGATTATTTTGATCAGGGATAATTATTTGAGAACCATAGGCATTGACAATACTCCCTTGAATTGGCTTACTTGCTAAATCCCATTCAATTATAATTACTTCTTCAGAATATTTCTGTTCATCTTCATAACTATACTCTATATTTTTACTTACCAAAGAGAATCCATCAATTGAGTTAATTGATTTGTCTGTTTCTCCCCAAAATTGTGTTTTATAATAATTAACGTCCTGAAATGTATTTAAATTATCTAAAAACAGTTCTTTCATGATAAAATAATTAATACCGATTTCTGAAGATTTAATTGTTTGTTCATTTAATCCAAAAAATCCAATACGAGAGATTATATAACTATAAACAGGATTTTGTAAATTATCATCCTGATGATTTACAATATAAGCATTTCTTTTTTTTCTAAAATCTCCATTTGTCTTCTTTATTTTGTGTTTTTCTATTAATAATTTTAGAAAAGCAAATTTTTTCAAATATAATTTTTTTTCTAAATTTTTAATTTCTAATTTATATTTCTTATATTCACTATGAAATTCTTCTTTAGAAATTTCTATAACCCTAAATTGTTTTTTTAAGAGTTTTAATTTATCAATTAAACAAAAACTATCAATTTCAGACAAGAAATAATCTAATGACTTACTTCTTAATGAATTTAGTTGATTTTGAGTAAATATATCCTTAAAATCCGGATTTTGTTTAACTAAATCGTTAAAATTCTTTTTAATAAGATAGATGGAGAAGTAATTTTCATTAAAGTTTGAACTATTTACTAATTTCTTTAATTTTTCAAAGAAGGGGACAATCAAGGAAACATCTTTATAATTTAATACAGCGCTTATTGACTCAATTATTCTAAGTAGGTTGAAGAAAGAATATTTATGAATTACACTTAATAATTTTTTAAATCCTATTTTAATATACTCATCAAAATTAGAGAGATATTCTAAATTATTTTCATATCCGTCCTTTATGAACTCGAAAAATTCAATAAATAAATTATTGTCAATTGCAATAGTTAAGAACTCTTCAATAGCCGATTTACTTTCAGACTGACTAATAATTGCTTTTTTCAAATAGTTTAAGGCTTCAACACAATTATTAGTTTCGATACAATTATTAGCTAATAATTGGTAATTTTCACCTTTTTTTTTAGAACCAAAGTCATCAGATATAAGATTGTATTCATCAATATTCTTTAGAATTCTCTCAGAATGTTGATTTTTAATAATCGAAAGCAATTTAAGAAAGTGGACACAGAACTTTTTATCTCTCTCTGAATGAATTAAGAATAAAGGACAATCATGAAAAATTTCATTTCTTTTCTCATTAACTATAAGATGATATTCTCGCTCATTATCCAAGATGATACATCTAATTTTTAATGGGTCATCTTGTAAATAGAAAATATTTATCTTGTTTCTAGGAAATTTAAGAGTCTCTTGATAGAGGTTTAAGCCGAATTTTTCAATTATTAAAGCTGATGTTGATTTTATTGTCATTTTTATTTTAAAATCTAGACTTAATTATTTCAGAGATTAATTTAGGAAATTCATTCCAGTCTTTTATAGTTAGTAATTGTCCTCCTACAATTTTTACCATTTTATTCGCTTCTTTTAGGTTGTAAGAAGTTTCGGGACAAACTAAAATGAAATCCACCCCAAGTGATCTCATAATCCTAAACTCGTTTAATGCATCTTGAAGATCAAATATTTCAGCATCAGTGAATAAAACATTTAATTTTTCGCGGGAATAAGAATGATCTTTAAATTGTTTATTGGCCCACTCAAGAGCACTCTGAATTTTTGTTCCTCCTCGAGCAGACACAGATAAAAGTTCATCAGCTAACTTTTCTAAATCGATTTTTTGATTAAGTTCTTTTAATACATGTGTATTTGATTCAAAGAAGCTAATTCCTAATTCATCTTTGCGCAATCCATAGCATAGCATAGTCACACAAATGGCCATATAAGCGAGTTTTTCTCCTGTCATACTACCTGAGATATCGAGTTCAAAACATGCAGTTCTAAGACCTTTAGCAGTTTCAAAGACGAAGAAATCATCATATTCGATATGGTCTAATTTTTTTCCTTTCTCAAGTATATTATAAATTGTTTCTTCAAGGTCTATGTTTTCGAAATCGTCTCCAATTGAAAATGGTCTCACAATATTTATTGGTATAGGTCCTGTTGTGGAACTACCCAAACGAGCTCGGGAATAAAAAATTCCTAATTCAATTAAGACCTTTTTTGCTAATTCTTTGACTTTTTGTTTTGCATTTTCAGGTAAATTCGCTCTATGCATAAACCATTGCTTAAGTAAATTTTCACCACCCCCAGCTGAAAGGCAAGATATCATCTTATCTTGTGCTTCTTTCCCTCCAATTTGTTGAGCTTCTTTTAGAGCATCACTTAAATTAAAATTACCTAAAGCACCTAAAGCTTCTCTATTATTAGAAGCTAAAGCACTTGCAATTAAATCCCTGAACCTCTCAGGATTTAATTGATCTTTGATCTGATGCATTAAATTACTCAAACGTTGAAAATCTGCAGTTTTTTTGTCTACTAATTTTTTTAATAGTTGATAATTTGGTTCAATTAATTCATAAATATCCTCTTCAGCCATGTTGAGTTTTTTACCAATGTTCTCTATATCTTCTGCTCTTGGATTTAATCCTATTTTTCTTAAAAATTCAGTAACATTTTTTAATTGATATGGAGCTTCGCTTGATTCTAAAGTCAATTTTGTTAGATCTGGAAGATTTTGTGCCATTTTTTGACTACAATGCAGATTTTGACAACTATTTGCGAGTTGTTGAAGTTGATGTGAAAGGGATTTAAAGGCTTCGAATTTCTTATTTTGCTGCATTGCTTCTTTAACTGCATTTTGAAGCGCTTGATTGAATAAAGAATTCCAAGATTTATTTGCAAATGCACTTTTAGTTAAAGATTCAAGTGATAGGTTCATTTTGAATTCATCTTTTTGTCGATTATATTTGTCAAGCAATGGACTTCTAAGATTAGTACCATAGTATTGATCTAGTGAGTTCGCCAAGTTAAAATTATGTTCAAATGAAGAGCTCTGTAGCGAGTTATTTAATACATCATCTAAATTAAAGTTTGGAGCTTCTCCTAATGTTTTAGCAGCATTAAACAATTGATCTAGATTATGAATTTGATTTTGAAGATTATTTTTGAGTTGTTGTAAAGATTCTTTAGAAATCGCATTTGTTTTGTCAAGATATTTTATTGTTTGAATTAATTCTTCCATTCTTTCACGTTTAATTAACTCTTCCAAATCTTTAGAAATATCTTTATTAGCAAGTGCCTGACTCGTTAATTTTTCCCAAGATCGCTTTGAACTTTCTTGAATTAAATCATTTAAACCCAAGGAATTCCCAGCCTTTAAATCTTCAGGATCAAGAGAATTTATTTTTTGAATTAATTTTTTTTGTGCTTCCTCAAGTAATTTTTCAAAAGAATTTATTTCTTCTTTATATAATTCAGAATCGTCATTAAAAAAATTCAATGCTGCTTCGATCAAATTTTCATTTCTTCTACTGTTCAGTTCTTCCATAAAATGTTCCATTTCCTCGATCATATTAGTATCTATAAATCTTGAAGTTTCAATTTCATCAATTAAATCTTGTAATCGATCTAATTCTGATTTTATTTCATTATCTATATTTAAATCTTTAATTTCAGTCGCTGAATTTTCTTTAAAGAATGATTCCATTAGATTTTTTTTGTAATTTGGAAATAAAACCTCAAAAGCAATTTCTTTTGCTAAATTTTGATTATCTGGGAATGAGGTAACAGTGCTAATTTCAATAAAATCATTTGGGGTTACAGAACCCTTACGGTAATATCTAGAAACTATTAATTTAGGAATCGATAAAACTTGTCTTGAAGATGGAATTTGAACGATATCTGGATGATTCCTCATCCTCCTAATAAACTCAACTGCAAATTCACATGGATTCTCAGGAAAAATCCCCAAAAGATTAGCCACCTAGAGTTTTATGAATAATATTTTCAATTACATTTTCAACTTTTACACCAGGTTTAGGCTTGATACTTCCTAATAAAACATTTCTAGCAATCTCAGGCAAGTACACATATATCGATTCCTTTTCTTTTATCTTTTTTTCTTTTTCAATTTGTCTTCTTCTTCCTAATAATTTAGCCATAGCAATTCCCGCTCTTATTGAAGCAGGAATTTCAATATCGACTTTATTCTGTCTAGTTTCTTTAATAACAGAATAAATTAATTCTAATTCGGATTCTTCTACAATAAATTGTTCAGGTAAATTAATTCTTATAATATCTAGCTCTGTTGATTTATCAGGATAAGTTAATTTGATCCAAACTTTTATTCTATCTTTTAATGCTTCTGATAAGCGATGTGTACCTGATAACTCTTCAGGATTCATTGCACATATAAAAAAGAAATCTTTATCGGCTTTTATCCTACCTAAATGGGGGATTCCAATAGAGGCTTCTTCTAATGGTTCCAATAGTGTGTTTTGAGAATATTCTGTAGCACGATTAATTTCATTTGCAAGGAACGTCCCACCTTCTAACATTGCGTTCAGTAGTGGTCCGGGATTAAATGCTTCAAGGACAAATCCTTTTTTTAATGTGATAGCTGGATCAAAAGATCCAATGAAATGTGAAGGTTTAATACTCTCATCCATAGTTAGCCAATTGAAGCTTCTATTTTTGTTTTCTTTAGCTCTCAGACTTGCAAAATATCTACATAAAATAGTTTTTCCGACCCCTGGGGGCCCTACTAACGAAGGAAATAGACCTGTTGTTTCTGCATCTCTTAATAATTCAAGTGCTTTACCATATTGACCTGAAAGCACAATATCAATAGGTTCTTCAGATATATCTTTGATAAGATGCTGATTGAATAATTCCTCAAAATTTTGTTTATTTATCATCTTAAAATCTATTTTGCATTTTCAATAAGTTAACGATGTTTTTACATGAATATTAAGTGTTTGTTAATATAAAACTTTAAAGTTAATAATTAAAAGATCTTATATTTTCTTAATCAAATTGATTGAAACAAACCAAGATCCCACAATAAATTTACCATATTATGATATCGCCTTATTTTGAGGAGAAAAATTTTATTTTGTATCAAGGAAATGCTACTGAATTACTAAATCAATTCGAAAGTAATAAATTTGATTTAATCTATGTCGATCCACCTTATTTTCTTTCAAATGATGGCATTACGTGTAAATCAGGTAAGATGGTATCTGTTAATAAAGGGGGCTGGGATAGATCTAAAGGATTCAAGCAGGATGTAGAGTTCATAGATTCATGGATTAAAGCATGTAGAAGAGTGTTAAAAGAAAATGGGAGTATTTGGGTTTCGGGTACTCTTCATAATATATATAAAGTAGGTTATTTATTAGAAAAAAATGATTATGACATAATTAATGATATTGTAATGTTTAAACCTAATGCTCCACCTAATTTGTCATGCAAATATTTCACACATAGCCATGAAGTTGTTTTATGGGCTCGAAAGTCAAGAAACTCTCAACATACTTTTAATTATGAAGAAATGAAATTTTGGAATAATCCTAAAGATAAATTAAAAAATAAAGATAAACAAATGAGGAGTGTTTGGTCAATTCCTCTAATTCCTAAGGAAGAGAAAGAATTTGGTAAACATCCTACTCAAAAACCATTAGAATTATTAAATAGAATAATTTCATCTTCTTCCAATGAAGGTGATTGGGTATTGGATCCTTTTGTAGGGTCTGGTACAACAGGAATAGCTTGTAGTATTTTAAATCGAAAATTTATTGGGATTGACTCGAGTAAAGAATATTTAGATGTAGCTATTAAAAGATTTAAAGATCCAAGAAAAGAAAACCTATTATTTTCTTCCAAAACTAAGAATCATTTAATGAAATTTATTTAAATCTTTTTTTTCCGTAATTAGTTTGAAATTATATAATAAAAACGTTTATTAAATAAAGTAGTTATATTCTTAATTAAAGCGAAGACTTGATAAAATTTAGGGATTTTTATGCAATTAGACCAAATAGCTCAGCCAAATTATAAAGAACGTATATTAAAAATGAAAAATAAATTAACCAATGCACCACATGAAATATGTGTGGAGAGAGCGAGGTTATTTACAGAATCTTATAAAAAAACTAAAGGAGAGAATCCTATTATTAGATTTGCAAAAGCAATGGACTTTTATTTAACAAATATGACAATAAAAATATGGGATGGGGAATACATAATCGGGAATAGGTGTACAAAATATGTGGGAACCCCATTGTATCCTGAAACTCGAATAGATACAATTGAGCAAGATATTGATAATTATGACACTCGTCCTGTGCAAAAACTTTATCTAACTGAACAAGAAAGAGAATTTATAAAAGAAATACTAATTGCTTATTGGAAAAATGAAGAAATTACTGTACAAGAGCGATTTCAATCTTTTTTAAATCAAGATATAAAAGATATAATGGAAAAAACAGTATTTACTGTAGATGTGGAGATCTCTAGTGGAATTGGCCATTTTTTTCCTGGACATGAAAATATATTAAAAAGCGGGATCAATGGTCTAATTGAGAAAACTATGAGTAGTTTGGATAAAAATTCTAATGATAGAGATAAGAAGACTTTTTTGGAATCAGTGATAATTCTTATGAAGGCTGTTAATAAATTCATACAGAGATTTTCAATTTTGGCAAGAGAAATGGGCAAAAAAGAAGATAATCCTTCCCGCCAAGAAGAACTTTATAAAATATCTGAAATTTGCAATAACATTTCAAATAAACCTCCAAAAAATTTTGAAGAAGCAATACAATTAATTTATTTTACTCATTTAATATGTGGTTTAGAGGATGGAGGTTTCGCTATTTCGGTGGGTCGATTAGATCAATATTTATATCCTTATTATATAAAAGATCTAAAAGAAGGAAAAATTACAATAGAAAAAGTTCAGTTCCTTATAGAATGTTTTTTCATTAAGCTCTCTACATTATGGAATTATGTTATTTCAAAAGGAGTGGTAGCAGGAGAAGGTCCTCCCCTTGCTCAAAATGTGGTAATTGGGGGATTGGATTGTCAAGAAAATGACGCAACAAACGAATTATCATTGATTATTTTAGATGCTTATACTCATATCAAAACAGTACAGCCAACATTTTGTGTTAGGATTCATAAGGATACTTCAGAAGATTTTCTTATGAAAGTTGGTGAATCTATAAAAAAAGGAACAAGCATAGCTCTACTTAATGACCAAGTAATGATACCGGGTCTTATTAATCAAGGTTTTACTATTAGAGACGCTCGAGAATACGCACCTGTAGGATGTGTTGAGCCTCAGCACCCCTACAAATCATTTGGATCGACAAATGCAAATCAATTTAATATAGTGAAATGTTTGGAATTAGCATTAAACAATGGGATTGATATGATTTCTAGAAAGGAATATGGCGTTAAAAGTGATAAAAATATCGAGTCTTATGAGGATCTTTGGGTTTTTTTTGAGGATCAGGTAAAATTTTTTATTGAATATATGGTAAAGACAATGTATTTTCTTGATAAGGCAATTGCTGAATTGACACCTCAACCATTTTTATCTTCAACTATAGATCATTGCCTAGAACGTGGATTAGATATAACTAAAGGTGGTGCTATTTACAATTTTACAGGTCCTCAATTGATCGGTCTAGCAACAGTTGCAGATAGTCTTACTGTAATTAAAAAAGTTGTTTTTGAAGAAAAGCTCCTTTCATTTGAAGATCTTGTTCTGATGCTTAAAAAGAATTATAAGGGTGTTTATCAAGGAAGAAAAGGAACTGAATGGCGGGAATTTTTTATAAATAAAATACCAAAATTTGGCAACGACATTGATTATGTTGATCAAATAGCTATTGATGTTGCAAGATTCTATTGCCAAGAAATAAACAAGCACTCAAACTATAGAGGAGGGAAATATAATCCTGGGATATATTCCACAACTTTTCATTTAGCATTTGGTTTTTTTACAGGCGCTTCAGCTGATGGTAGAAGAAAGACAGAACCCCTTTCAAATGGCCTCTGTCCTACAACTGCTATGGATGAAAATGGCCCCACAGCTATTCTCAATTCTATTAAAAAGCTTGATAATGGATTAATGACTAACGGAAATTCATTGATTTTATCTTTTCATCCTAATACATTAAAATCGAATATTTTAATTCCACTAATTAGAACTTATTTCGAGCCTGAAGGGGGATATCAAGTCCAATTTAATGTTGTAGGAAGACAAACTTTATGCGAAGCACAAAAAGATCCTGATAACTATAGGAGTCTGGTTGTAAGAATTGCAGGATATTCTGTATATTTTACTGAATTATCAAAAATTGCTCAAGATGAAATTATCGCCCGAACTGAGTATTAATTGTACTTAAATTTTAGATATCAATATAAAATAATAAAAAATTTTAGTTATATTGATTTTAACATTATAAATAGTTATATTATTAAATGGGCCTGTAGATCAGAGGAAGATCGCTTGATTTTATTAAGCCTATCGCTTAATTACATGATTCGCATTCAAGAGGTCACGGGTTCAATTCCCGTCAGGTCCATTATTTCTTATTAAATTAAAATACGAGAAATCAATATCAACAACTAAAATTTAAATAAATCTTATAAAGTTATCAAATATTATACATTTTTATATTAATGAACCTTCTAATATGAATTTATAATGACACATGAAACTGTTTTTCCAAAAAGATTCAATTTTAAAGAAGTTCAAGATAAGTGGATAAAATTTTGGAAAGATGAAAGAATATATGCATTTGACATTAATCAAAAGGGTGAAATATTTTCAATCGATACACCTCCTCCTTTTGTGAGTGGAGATCTTCATATGGGGCACATTTTAAATCATTCATGGATTGATTTTGTAGCAAGATATCATAAGATGAAAGGAGAAAATGTCTATTTTCCGCAGGGTTTTGATTGTCATGGACTTCCTGTAGAACTTGCTGTTCAGAGGGAATATGGGATTTCTCAGCATCAGAGAGAAAAATTCCTCGAGAAATGTGTTGAATGGGTTAATAATAATATTAGAAATATGAGGAGACAATTTGATGAATTAGGATATTCAGCTGATTGGGATTATACATATCGAACAATGAATGATGATTATAAATATAAAGTTCAATTATCATTGTTATATTTTTATGAGAAAGGGTGGTTATACCGTGAAAAATTCCCTACTCATTTCTGTGTCAACTGTGAAACATCTGTAGCGAAAGCGGAAGTTGGGTATCAAGAAGAACAAGGAAAATTGTGGTATATCAAATTACCTATTGCTGGGAGAGAAAATGAGTTTATAAAAATAGCAACAACGCGACCTGAGTATATGGAAGCCTGTGTCGCCGTAATGGTTCATCCAAATGATGATAGATATTATGATCTATCTGCTGCAGAAATAGAAATCCCTTTTACTAACCGAACTGTTCGAGTTTATATGGATAGTATAGTTGATATAAATTTTGGTACAGGTGTAGTATATGTTTGTACATATGGAGACGAGATGGATATTAATTGGAAAATTAATTATAATCTTGATGAGATACAGATTTTCACGGAAGATGGACATATGAATGAAAATTCTAAATATCAGGGGCTTACTATTCTTGAAGCTCGAGATGAAATTGTAAAAGATCTTGATGAAATGGGACTAATTGAAAAAATAGAAGATTATCAACACACTATCATCGTTCATACAGAGCGATCATCTTGTAGAAAACCCATAGAATATTTACCTGTTTATCAGTGGTTTATTAATGTAAAGGATTTTACTGGAGATATAATTGAATCTGCTGAAAAAATGAATTGGTATCCAGAAAAACAGAAACAGAGACTATTAGATTGGGCAGAAGGTTTGGATTGGAATTGGGTTATCTCACGCCAGCGAGTTTTTGGTACCCCTATCCCATTTTGGTACTGTAAAGAGTGTGGTGAAATTATACCTCCAAAAAGCGAAGATCTACCTTTAGATCCTGTAAAAATTCAACCTCCAATTAAAGAATGTCCAAGTTGCAAAAGTAAAAACATTATTGGAGAAAAAGATGTATGTGATTGCTGGATTGACTCGAGCATAACACCTTTAGAAATAGCAAAATGGAAAGAAGATGAAGATTTTTTTAAGAAAACGTACATTAATGCTAAAACTCATCGACCACAGGGATATGAGATTATTCGGACATGGTTGTTTTATACTTTATTCCGCTGTAAAAAATTAACGGGAAAAGATCCTTTTTATGAGGTGATGATAAATGGAATGGTTGCTGGTCCAGATGGTCGCCATATGTCAAAAAGTCTGGGAAATTCAGTTTCACCGGATGAAGTCATGCCAGATTTTGGTGCTGATGCAATTAGATATTGGGCAGCTATGGGGTCATTAGGGGACGATTACCCATTTGAATTTACATGGATTAACCTTCAATCTAAACAGTCAATTCATATTAATACAATATTAGAAGAAAAAGAGAAACTATCTGAAAGCAAATTTAGTAAAAAATATGGAATAAGATATGAACAATTAATAGGTGCGTCGAGGTTTGTAACGAAAATATGGAACGCTTTTAGATTTTTATACTTAAATTCAAGAAAGATGGAGATAAAAGATCTTGATATTGATTCTAAGGAATTATCCGAAATTGATAGTTATTTCTTTTCTGAGTTTAATAATAATTTAGACATGATTACACAAAACTTGGATGGCTATAATTGGCACGAAGCTATGATGATCTTTCGATCTTTCTTCTGGAATGAAATCTGTGATAACTACATTGAAGCAATAAAATACAAATTTTATGTTGATGATCCTAAAGTAAGTAAAATCTCCTTAAAAAATGCATTGAGTTTGTTCTATAAATTAATCACTATTTCTACGATTACTATGCCTTTTATATCTGAGGAAATATACTCTATTATTTATAAAAACCTGAAAAAGCTGAATTCTATACATTTAGAAAGCTGGCCAGAACCTTATCAAAATTTACCTAAAGAGTTAGTTGAAAGTGGGAAAATTGGAATTGAAATTATTAAACTTCTAAGAATGAACAAATCAAAACTCCAAATGCCACTAAATCAGGAAATAAAGAAAGTAATAATACTTTCTAATGAAAAAAATCTAAAGAAGATTAAGAATCTTACAAAAGATATTGTAAATACCATTAGAATTGAGAGTTTAGAGTTAATCGAAAAATCAAAGGAAAATTCTATTAAAGAAAAACCAGATTTGACAGCAATTATCGAAGATTTGAACGTCGTCGTTTATTTATTCAAATAAAATCCATGACTAATGAATCATTCGTGTTCTATCTCATCTTCCTCTTGACTTTCCTCATACTGTTCTATCTCATCTTCCTCTTGACTTTCCTCATACTGTTCATTTACTGATCCCTCTTCAATTCCTAACTGAGAAACCATAGCCTGTTTTAGCAGATGTTTATCCTTTGGTAAACCAAACATATCAGCATATTTATCAGTTGTTGTTAATTCATGGGATCTCCCTTTTTTTATAGCTTCTACAAAACCATTATCAATAAGATATTTTACATGTTCATAAGCTCCTGAACCTCTTAATTTAATCACAACTGATTTTAAGATAGGCTGTTTTAAAGCAATTACTGTCAAGGTTCTGAGATATCGCTCTGCAATTGCACCACCTTTAGCAAATTTAGAAACTCTTTCTGTATATTCTGGTTTAATCTGCATTTGATATCTTTCCCCTATTTGGGCTATTATTAAAGCTGTTGAACGGTCAAGATAGTCAAAGGCTACTTCATTTATTAACTCTTCAACTTCTTTTTTAGGAAATTCTAATTTATTTGATAATTCTTCAATAGTTAAAGGTCTACCTGCAGCATATAATGAAGCTTCAATCAAATTTTTATCAAATTCTCTCATTTCTTCTTCTAAGGACTTCTCATCAACTACTTCACTTTCTGTAGCTTCAATTTCATTGTTTTCTCCAAGAATTTCATTAGCAGGTTCTATACTATCCATCTCAAGTTTTTCTTCGGCAATATCATCTGAAAGAAGCCCTTCAGATTCACTTTCATCTTCAATAATCATATCTGATTCATTTTCTTCATTCAAAAGATCTTCAGAGTGATCGAAATTCTCCTCATTTAAGTCTTCCTCTGAATTTTCTTTAGGTTCTTCATTAAAATTACTCATTTTTTCTCCCGAGATTTTAATAATTATATACTATTTAATATCTACCGAAATATCTTTAAAGTCTTCATCTTGATCTAGAGATAATTTACTCCCTGTAGACAGAAACATTAATGCTAAAAACATTCTTACAAGAGCAAATTTCCTGCCGATACTAGTCTCTTGTTCATTTTTTATTATATTTGTTAAATCATAAAAACTAGTTTCCCTATTGTTTAAATTAATAGTACCTTTTATTCTGTTGAACCAAGACTCATGTAATTCTTCAACTGTTTGTTCTCTACCACTAATGTGTTTTAGAAGTTCTTTTGGTAATTGAGCCTTAGATCTCATTTGAATTTTTTTCTGCTGTAATTCCTCACGTCTCATTCTTCTTCTTCTTAATTTTTCTTTATTTTGCATTACTTCGATTATAGCCGATCGCATTGCATCAAATAACTCCTCTTTAGTAGCAATTTGCATTTTGGGCTGTATAGGTTGTGGTAATGCTTTTGGGATCGATCTCGAATGTCTTTGTCTAAACTTTTCTAATTCTTCTCTCTTTTGAATTTGTTCTTCCTCTCTAATTATACTAGAAATTTTATAATGATGCAAGTTTGCAGATGTTTTAAGTGCTATGCCAGAAATCTTATAGTTTATTAATTCTTCATGAAGCATTTTATCAAAAAATTCATCAACTAGACTTGCTAAATCATAAAATGCAATTTCTGATTCTTTCGCTATCTCTGTATCTAATAGGCTTGAAAATGGTGGTTTTTGCCAAAACTTTAAGTCCATTTTTTCTTTCCTTAATAACGCAAGGTCTTCATCCTCATCAAAACCTGCTACTAATTCTTCTTCCAGTTCTTCGGGTTCTTGGGATCTATCGACAAATTCAGGATGAGAAGTAATCTTTTGTAATAGATCAACGATATCATTTTTTTTTGATTTTGTTGGAATCTTTATATTATTTTTATTTGCAAATTCCCTTAATTCCTTTACAGTCCATTCATTAAAATTATATGTTTTACTTGGTTCTGGTTCTTCCGAAATAAATTTTCACCGAATTAAGATTTTTTTGTAGTAGTTAGTTATCAATAGAATTTTGTATTTCATACAAAATATTTAATCATTATTATTATTTATATGCAAAATTAGATATTTAATCTTGTTCTGCAGGTCTTGAGAAATGCATTACTATTTTTTCCTTAAATTCTTTCTTTCTTTCTAATCCTCCATATTACCATGAAAATTGTTATTCAAGCAAGAATCATTATTATAAAGATTAACAGCTTTAATCAACCACACATTTCCTAGTTTATCTGCATCCGTTGTCGCTTACAGTCTTATTGGTAAAGGGATTAATTATGGTATGAGAATTAATTGGAATAAACGCGACTGTATTAATAATTGGATTATTGCTGATGAGACTTTAAATTCAAAAGTGCAATAAATCTAAGAGAAATACAATCACTTCTTTAAACTAACAACAGAACTATAAATTATATGAAAAAGCATCAGAAATAACCAAGGTAAAACAAGTATAATCACATAATTGAGTGGCATTTCATGGCAACGATTTATATCATTTATAACAAATGTTAAGAAAAAAATACTGTGAATTCCCATAAAAATAGGAAAAGAAGTCCCAATTTCAAGCAATCTGTGTTTTATCATAGATTCTCGATCTCTAATTCGAGTAATATTGGTTAAATAGTTCAGTTCAGTTTGAAATTTAGGGGATATGAATGCAATAACAATGGGTACTACTCCTAGAATTGACATGTAACTAGCCAATCTTATTATAAGTATATCCTTAGACGTGAGGATATGGAAAAAACATGCTTCTGAAAAACTATTATACATAAGCATCACATAAAAATTAAAAGAAACAGATAGTGCTATTAAAAGTATGAATATTTTTGATTGAAAATTTATTCCTATAAATCTTTTGAACAAGTAACAAAGAGTAAAAATCCAGAAAATTCCAAATATAAATCCATTTACTTGAAGCCAAATGTCATTATCTGTGATAAAATACTTATAACCTTCCAGCCAGTAAAAAATAGAGAAGCTTTATTTTCGGATTTAGCTGAGATCCTTTCTGTTTATTATCCTCAGATTGGCGAATTTGTAACATCGAAGCACGGTAAAGATAACCAATAAAAAGAATAAGAAATATAAATAAAA
>JAHQWY010000129.1 GCA_029856445.1 Promethearchaeia archaeon | reverse complement strand
TTTAGTATTTACTGTATGGCGAAAATGGCAAAAAAAATACAGAAGTTATTTTCTTTTAGATAGCTTTAAAAGAAAGGTTAGTTATAAACATGATAAACGACAAAAAATATCAGGATTGGAAGAACCAGGTGATTTGTTTATCCCATGGAGACTTTCTGGAGAAGATAAAGCATATAATAGATTTTATCACTTTTTCTCCAAGCATGAGATAAAAAAATTGCTAAAGATCTTTGATATTAAAGAGTTTAAGATAATGGGTGGACCAAATAACAGTGACAACTTTTTCATTTTCGCTCAAAAAAGATAGAATTTAATGACATTCAACAGAATTATATGATTTCATAATATATGGTTGGTAATTTTCATACATATTATCTATTATAGAAGCATGGATATCAAATAATCGTTCAGAAATGTCACAATAGAAAATCCCATGTACTACTTTTTCGATATAATATCTCTTTCTAATCATTTTTCTACGCTGACCAAACCAAAACGTAAATTCGTGACTCATTAACCAATCTCGCTCTTTTTTAGTAACTACAATACCAATTGCATTATATGTATCAATACTCTTTTCTACTTCTTTATAGTAGAAAAGATTCATTCTATCTTTTTTTTCCCATTTTATTTCAAGTTTAGCGTTTGGACCCCAAATCTCATCATAATCCGTTTGAGAATGCAAGATAATATATCCATTATTCTCATCCCCTTCATATTCTATCTCTTTTAACCAAATGGGCATTTTATTAATACTTAATTTACATTCTGGTTTATTATATATGTAAAAATTATATTCCATTTTTGTACTCGTTTTATTTAATTTACGTTTTGTAAACAAACTTATTTCTAAAATAAATTGAAAATTTATAAAAGTTCTGATGTTTGAAAAGACCTTTAATATAAAAGGATTAAAAAAGACTTAAGAAATACAAGAATTTGCAGTATTATTTTATCAAATCTTTACCATATTCAATCCAATCTTTTAATCTGTCAGCGGATACCCCTTTGATTAAAGTCGCTAACTCATCTGGATTTTCCTTACATAGTTCTTCTACTGTATCAACACCTAGTTCAATGAACTTTTTTGCTGTTGCAACACCTAATCCGGGTAAATCAGTTAGAGGAGTCCCTTTTGCTTCAACTTTGATTTTTTCGGCTTTAACAGGTTTTAATTTTTCCTTTTTTATTGATTTTGGTTTTTCTTTGGCTATTGGCGCTTTAGTTGTTTTTTTGACAATTTTTTTCGGCACGACTTTAGGCTTTTCTTTCTTAGGTGCGAATGGGGTCCGTTCTTTCTCCTTTTGAACAAATGGTTTTCTCTTTTCTACTTCTTTCTTTGGGATTTTTATTTTCTTAAGTGTTTCAATATTCTCAGGATAAGCAGATTTTCTAAAATAATCGATTTTTATTTTCATATCTCTTAGTTGATTAATATTTTTTCCTGATTCCTTTATTTCTTTTAAAGAAAACCCATTAGCTCGCCTCCAATGTGAATCTTTAGCAGGACTTTTTACAGTAGCAATGAATTCTGTATTGCTGTTCATAATTATCACATTATTATAAGGTAGTTTTGATAAACTAAGAAAACTTTTATTTTTTTCGATTTAGACGAAAACAAGTTAGAATTTTGAATTTTTTTCTTAGTTTAACCTACTTCTCAAGATATATTTTATAGCCTAATAATATCCAGCTTTTCTAATTTCTTAAGGCCTTCATCAATATCATTTTTTTTTCTGTTTAGAGTTCTCGAAATCTTCAAAGGAGAGTTTTTCCCCGAGCATAATAATGCGATTTGAAATTCAAAATTATTAATCATTCCCATAGTCAATACTTTTTCTAATACATTTTTAGCAACAAGTAATTTTGGAAATACTTCTGCTATTTTCCCTCCTATAGTCAGATTCTCAATATCAGCATTTAATGTTTGAAACCTACTTTTTTCATTTGTAGTTCGGAAGATTTTAAGGTCTGATTGGTGTTTCTTCCAAAATCGATTAGCAATTTTATGAATAACCTCTTTTATTTTTTCAGTATCATCATCAGCATCTGAAATTGAACAGAAAAGAATTCTAGAGAGAGGATGATAATATATAAAAATTGTTGAATCTTCAGATTCTACTACTCTATTCATCTCATTTACTCGCCTTCCTTTTGCCATAGATTCTTGTATTATATCAATAGTTTTGTTAATAGCATTAAAAAATCCAGTTAAAGCTTTATCTTGAATTTTTTTTAATTCTTTAAAAGTCGTTTCAAAAATCGAGATTCCGTTATCTCCATCGATTAAATACGTTTTATATATAATAGAATCCTCAACCTGACTTTTTTGTTAAGGGATGTAAAAGTTAAATTTTTTTTCTCATTAAACACATAAAAATTTACAATAATAAAAATATCCAAACAAAAACTGAGCTATACATTTCATCTAATAACTTAAGAAATAAAATTATAAGTTGAGAGTTTTATACATTTTATAACAAATATTAATATCCTATAATTTTAACCATGAAAGATAAAGCTAAGTACATTGTAATATATTTACTCTTCTTCCCTATCGTATTTTCAGCCTATTCAACTACCCCGTTACTTTCTATGGTTTCGTATACTAATCCTGTCATTTCATTACCAGTTTTTGGTGTTTCGAATTTTGAAATAACTCAAAATGTGACATACCAAGTTGAAATCAATTTTACGTTGACACAGACCTTAGGATCTGGAAATTATTATTTTAAATTTTCTAGAATAAATGATAGATTGCCTAATTCTTTAGATACTATGTATACACCACCATATCAAGATAGTGAACTTCTCCATAACAATATAACAGGATACGATACGATCCTTATGAATGTTAAAGATAAATTTAACAATACTCATGATTGGTTTAATGCCACTTTAGGAGCTGGAGAAAAAATTTCAATAAGTCAAAAATATATTGTTGGATTAAATGCGATTAAATTTTCTGGGATCAACGAATCTGAGATTGGGATGTATGATACTTCAGATGAAATATTTGATTTATACTGTAATAATACAGAACCTTGTTATGAAAGAGATCATGCATCTTTAATTTCTTTATCTAATAGTATTGTAAATCCTAGCGATAATCCTATAGAAAAAGCAGAAAAGATTTGTAACTGGGTTTCAGATAATCTTGAATATACTGGGGATCTATCTGGGGAAATGGGGGCCTTGTGGGCTTATAACAATTTAAAGGGTGATTGTAGTGAGTTTTCAAGCTTAATGATTACATTATTGCGAATTCAGAATATACCTGCTCGTAAAATAACAGGGTATTTAGTGTCAAACGATCCTTCACTACGCCCAAAACCAGGGAATGTGTGGAGTTTTGATGTCAATGAAATTATGGGCCATGCATGGATGGAATATTATGTTCCTGATATAGGGTGGATAGCTTGTGACCCCTTGTGGGAATATTTTAATAAAATCGATTATCTTCGCTTTAATTTAAATGTTGGTGCGAATTTTTTCTTCCCGCCTAGTTCTATTATAAGTGAATTCAATACATTATTCTATGCAACTTCAGGGTTCCATGATTATGATTACAACATTACTATAACTGTTATAGACTCCAATCTTGCTCCTTTAGATGTGATTCCATTGATATTTTATGTGTTTATTGGAATTGGGTCAGCTGCTGTATTAATTACTGTTCTTCTTATAATAAGAATTAAAAGACACAAGGAATAATATTAGTGAATATTAAATTATTCAATTTTTTTTTAAATATATGTATGAATTAAATCTACAAGGTTTTTAGAGAAATCTGGTAAATTTCTCTCAATTTTTTCGATTTGGAGAGATTTTTCAATAAATAATAACAAGTATAGATTATATTTTTCAACCTGAATCTTTTTAAATATTACTTTCTTCGATTCATCTGCTATTCCTGAAGATACTAGAAAATCTTGTTGCAAAATCTTAAATTCTTTGAATGTTTTATACAGTTCCTGAAAGTGAGGGGCAGAAATTTCAAATACTTTTTCAGAAACTTCATCTTTAGAATAATTGGATAAAATTAATCCATTTTCATTCAATAATAATATTGCATCTGAATTGGTTTTTTTAGCAAACTTTTTTAATTGATTTCTAAATAGTTCACGATTAGGGCTCAATTGTGAAAGCCCAAAAGAATATGCTGTTATTAGACTCCAGTGATCAAAAATACTTGTTTGGAAAATCTTAATTAAGAACCGTTCTGAATTTTTCTCTATCTCATTAGCAATTATCTCCAAATTCTTAAAAATTTCTTTTGAGCCTTTTAAATCTGGATCAAATTTATGCAAGCAAATTACGATAGGAGGGAATTCTTCCAAATCAATTAAAGAATCTATAATCTTTCTGAAAAGCTCTAAAGCTTCTCCAATCCTATCAACGTCTTGAATATCAATAAAGAAGAAAATAAGATCAACATTATATAGATAGACTTTACTTTGTTCAAGGAATCTCTCTCGGTATTGTTTTTGACCAGCTAAATCCCATAGTGAGATCACAGAATTTTGCTCTTCAAAAATATGTTCTTCAGATCTTTCGACTCCCCTCGTAGGTAAAGCTTTTATAATTTCTGAATACCTTCTTCTTATCCCTAATAAAAAACTTGATTTACCTGCTTTATCTAATCCTGTTAACAGTACTTTGATTTGTCTCCTCACAGAGAATGGATCTTTTAGATCTTTAGTGAATTCAAACAATTCTTCTCTAATTTCATCCATAATTCTTTTATGATCATCTAGTTCTTTTTCTGATTGTATCTGACTAGCTGCTTTATCAATAATTATTCTCAAATATTTCATGTTCTCATAAAAAAAGACTTTATCATCCTCATCAATTAATATAGTAATAGTAGCTGCTAGAGCTTGACCACGGGCTGTTTCTTCGGGAATAAGAAAAAAATATGTTAGACCATTCAATTTTAAGTCTGGAAACGGTAAAATGCCGAAATAATTAACTCCTGCATCTGAACCTTGTGAGTCTTGATAAACTGAATCACCCATAAGCAAACTTATGGTTTTCATAGCAATTAAAAGCCCAGATTTCTCTTCTAAATCATTGGGCCAAAAGACTCTGGGTGTTGGACCTTTTTCATCGAATATACTTAAAACAATTGCTTTTATTAAGCCAGAGTTGTCAATCTCTGCATTTTCTTTATTAACTTGTTTCCCATTCGATTTAGATCTGTTATTAGTCAATTTATCTCCATATCTTTGGTCATAAAGTAATATTTTTGAAAGTAAATTAATCTTTTCTTTAGAGTATAATATGATAAAATCAATATATTACTTTAATATACTCAAAATAATAATTACTATTAAATAATTACTTTTATCTCCCAAAAATCTAATAATTTTAATCTTTCACGGACAAAATTTCAAATTTTCAAGTCTTGACGATACAAACGCCTTATTTATAAAATCTACCAAAGTGAGATTATTTCTTTTAAAATCATTTAATGATATATATTCTATTGCTCCATTTTGTATAAAAAATTGGTATTCTTCTTGTTTTTTAATCTTTTCTAACAAATCAATTTCTACATTCTTATTAAAGTGAGCAGAATTAGTATAGTAGAAGGTGTCTCCACTAGATTGAGGTATCGCAATTTTAGGAAAGTGTTTTAAATCTAAATTAGCAAAACGAAAGGCTGCTTTCTTTGAGACATTTTCACTTAATACATATAATTTATTGGTTTTTCTTGAGAATTCCAAACATAAATTATGCATCTTTCCTAGGATTTTTTTCCCTAATTTGAATGCATCTGTATGTTCATGTAATTCAAAATCCGTCAAAAATTTAACTGCTTCATTTAATCCTATAAAACTTATTGATAATCTTTGATCATTTAGATTGTAGAACATTTTTTCATTGATTACACCACTACATAGTGGTAAGTGTTTTGATTTCAACCTTTTCTTTATTATTTCATATTTTTTCAGTAAAACCTGAGAAGCTATTTCCATATTAGTTGCAATAATCTCTAAAAACTTTCCCTCATCTTTACTTTTATAAGCATATCGTGGGAGGTTCAAACAGACTTCTTGAAGGATTCCTGAGTTAATATATCCACCTGAAGATAATAACTCAATTTCTTTATTTGTTAATGGTTTCATATTCGAATTGATCAGTATAGGTGTTCTCATAGTGCTAATTTCATTCCAAATATGCAAGTAAGCTTCGTTGAACTCCTCTAACCATTTTTTATTCAACAGTACCTCATGCTTTGGGATATTAAATGGATGCTTATTATCATCACCTTCATTGAAAGCGATTGTAAGTGCATTAAACAATTTTAAGCACTCTTCTTTATAGTCCCCATACTTATCTCTAGTTTTATTAACAATTGGAACTTTTAAAAAAGGTTCAAAAACAGTAGGTTCTGTTTGGATGGAACTAGAAGAAATAGTACTACCTGTTAAAACGGATAAATGATTTAATTCATAGAGCAAATCTTTCATTACAGAAATCAGTTCTGAATTTTTTATTCCCTTAACGTAGGGTGATAAAAATATTGTTAAATGTTTATATCCTTGATTTCCACAAAACTCATTTTGTATTAATGCTAACCATTTAATTAGGTGATGAATTGCTTGTTTTAAATTATTAGTTGGTTTTAATTTACAGCAAGGGATGAAATTTTTAATAGGTGGTAATCCATTTTCTAAAATTACACGAGGATCCCAAATTTGGGTCAATGGTCTTAAATCAAAATATCTTAGCTTATGAATATGGAGATCCCCAGATAAATGAGCCTCTGATTCTTCACTCGTTAAAATTTTCAAGTGCGCATATTCTTCAGAGATTCGATTAGCAGCCCTATTATGTATTTTTTCAGGATTAATAATTTTTTTTGGATGGTTATCAAACCCGTTCTCAAGAATTTTTTCATAGTCCATTAAAGGAATCCCGATTCTTGTATACAATTTACGTTCATTTTCAAAGTGTTGCTCAGAAAGAATTGAGCATACTATTTCTCTTATATGTGGTCCTGAAAGGAATTTTATCCCAGAACTAATAATCCTTCTAACTACGAGTTCTGTAATTTTATTAGCATTAGTTTCACTCATTCCAGTTTCTTTTATAATACTGTCAAAAATTCTTGATGATTCAAATTCCGCCAAATCCCCTTCAGTTCTAAATACTTTTGGAAATAAGTCCATAGTTGGTTTAAAAGAAGTTATTTATATAATTTTGAAAAATATCTTTTGAATTATAATATTCAAGAGATTTAAAAAATTCAATTATTAATGGATTAAATAGAAGTCTTTTATAGAACTTCAATACTCCCTATGGCTTATTTTAAGAAGTTGATAATATGTAATATATGTTGGATTTATACTCTGAATCTTCTCTCCATGATTTTTTTACCGAGATTCACAAAATTTTGAGAGATTCAAATCCAAAAATAATTGAAATATGGTGTGAAATATCAAAAATCTCCTTTTTTAATAGATTAAAAAAGACAGAATATTATGAATTAATCGATAGGTTCAATTTTATATCTCTCAAAAAGGGGAATTATATTTATTATATCGTAATTAATAAGATTTTATTTATTATTGAATGTATAACGTTCCTGAAATATGATATTACTTATCTTACTGAAATTTTAGATTATAGTGGATTTGAGGGATTAATAAAAGAGATTTTGTTATTAAATAATTATAGGTCAATAACTAATTTTAGATTTTCTGTAGGTTCAAAGTTAAAATCTAATATTTCTCAGAAGAGATATGAGATTGATGTTATTGGAATTTATTCAAAATATATTTTAATTATTGATGCAAAACAATGGAGGCGCAAGGACTCTTATGGATCACTTAGTAAGGCAGCAAATCTCCAATATAAGCGTATTATGGCTCTAAAACAAAATCCAGAAGCTTTTTTAAAACTAATTATTTCAATTTTAGGTAAAAAATGCAAGGAATTGAGGCATTTCCCTTACATCCTTTTGCCTTTAGTGGTAACACTCGAAGATAACGGCATAAAGTTAAATGAAAATCAGATACCACTGGTTTCCATATATGAATTGAACGCTTTTTTACAAGAGATCCCTCATAATCTAAATTATTTTAAATTCCTTCAAATTGAAAAAGAAATTCTCAATATGAATATAAATTATTTTTCTAAGCCCAAATAGTATTTAATTTGCTTTTTTATAAGATTAATAGCGACTGAAATAATCCCACTTTTAACTTTAGGATGAGAAAATAGAATTAAAATCATATCTTTTAAATTCGGATTTTCTCTATCTATAGGCGCCAAATCTAATACACCTTCACTCCCTTTTACGCTTATAGATTTTAGGACTCCTGCGCTTAAACCATGAATAATATCAGAACCAATCATTGAAAGATTAATTCCAATAGTGCTAAATAATGATTCAGAAATCCTACTTGAAATTGCTGACGCCAACATTGTTCCATCTGTTTTGATAATCGCTGAAGCTTCAATTCGAGAATCTAGTGTAATTAATTCATTTAAAATTTCATTCATATTGGCAGGAGGTATTTTTTTCTCAGGTTCTATTCTAGCTCTTGATTCATTTACTGTTGGTTCTAATTTCTTTACCGATATCTTTTTAGATAAGAAACTTAAGACCTCAGTCATATCTTTTTCTAATCTTTTCTGCTTTAAGATAGAAACCTCAGTTTCTTCAGTTTTGGGAGGGATAGGTTCTAATGAAGGTTCTAATTCTTCTTTCTTCTCTTTAATCATAGATTGTTTAAGTTCTGAAAATGCATCAGAAATAGGATTTTTTCTACCTGGTATTAATGAACTCTGAAATGGTTTTGGTGTTATTTCCTGAAGTGCTTGATTATTATCATCAAGAGAATCAATTTCACCCATCTCACTAACTTCTGATGGGATTTCATTAAGATTTAATTTAATTTCTTTTGGAATTTCCTGTAACTCGACTTTTTCTTCCTTTTCATCAACAGTCTCAATTGATATTTCAATTTTTCCCCTAAAAGGTTGTTCTTGAGCTTTTTCTTCCGATTTCTTTTTCTTGGTTTTTTTTCTATCAGACTTTGAAGAGATTGGGAGTAAAGCACCACATTTTCTGCATGTATGACTCACTGCTTCATTATTTGTTGTGCCACAGTTCTGGCATATGATAATAGCTTTATCTCCCCTCCTTGAATTTAGATTACTAAAAAATTGTAAAAGATGTTAATTCTCACAAAATTTAAGCATGAATCTTTAATATATTTATAGTAAATATATGAATTATTTGGTTTTTTAGTTTTTGCTGTTTATTGTATTAATGAAAATTTGATTT
>JAHQWY010000005.1 GCA_029856445.1 Promethearchaeia archaeon | reverse complement strand
ATAGATTTCCAATGAACCCTAACTCTTTAAGAAATTGGACTGATGGATTTCCAATTTATGGTTTACTTGTTCGTAATTTAGGGAATGTAGAGGATTTTATAGAAAAAGTTGAAGCCGTTCAAGAATTAGATAATTCAAATGAAGACACGATAATTTTAGATTTCAATCCTCGATATCTTTATAGTTTTAATGAAAATCTTATTCGTATATTTCACGAAAAACATCTTGTGTATCTTAAAAACATAATAAAAAATAAAGAAAAAATCTTGGATAAAGATAATTATAATTTCTATAGCCTATCAATGGTAATTTTTGGAGGATTAGGTCCAGAAGGTTTTGGATTTACCTATTCTACACCTAAAGGGGAAGTGATCGAAATATGTTCGGATCAAAAAGAAACTGAAGCCATTGTAATAAAATTCAAACAATACTTAATGAAAAAATTTTTAGATAAGCTTGAAAAAGAAATGACTAGTTTAGGCATAAAGCTTGACATTAGAAATAAAATAATCAAATATTTAACAGAAATTATAAATCCTAAAGATTTAGTAAGTTATTATAATAAAAACTCGATTTTAAGGAAAATTAGAAATTTTCTAATTCAAATAAATGAACTGCAATATGGGGATGAATCCAAAATAGAATATATAATGGAAAAAATTTCATTTGCAATATCAATAATTCTAAAAAAGATTAAACTTAAAGATCAATTCATTACACGGATGGATTTAGTAGCAAAGGGCAAATTAAAATCTGAAGATCTAGCAAAACTGACAAGTTTGAGGGGAAAATCCCATTATGATGTCTTACGAGAAAGGATGTTTCTCCAAAACAAACCTAAATGGTTTTTCAAAAATTACCCAAAAGAAATAAATGAACTTGAGAGAGAATATCAAAAAGTTTTGAACAAGTTTAATAGAAGGGGAAGGTATGTAGATTTCGATTATTGATAAATTGTTTTAATTTATTGAATGAGAAATGACTTGTTTTCAGAGTTAATCAAATTAATTAAAAATTAACAAGCACTAAATAATAATAATTGAAAATTAATCTATTATGATAGCTATTTTCTTATTTTAATCTTGTTTAATTATGCCTTTAGAACAATTTCAAGCACTACTTAAAACAATACAGAGTGGAGATGTCTCTCGATTTAAAAATCTTATTACTTATTTTGAAAAAATGGAGTTCATGGATTTATCAGAATCATCAGATTTTGATAAAATTAAAGATAATAGAGAAAAATGCTATTATTTAGCTCTTTCTAATTTCCTTTATTTTATGAAATTTACTGAATTTGAACAGTTGATTAACTATTCTAATGAATTAGAGATATTCCTTGAAGTAATGAAAATCCCATTTAGATTTAAGATAATCGCATATCTCCACTTGGATGGTATACAAAAAGGATTAACTGGAAGAATCTTTGAAATCATAAAATTCTTTAATAAATATAATTTATTTGAGAAAAGACTTTCTCAAAAAGAATTACAATTTATTGAAAGTGTAAAAAGAGATGATAAAGCTCTTATAGGTAATTTAAAAAATTTATTTGGTAAAGTATCAGACTCTTTAATTTTCTATTCATGCAAAATAATGCCTTATGATCTCTATTTAATGTATGTAGAAAGAGCAAAAACATACCTAACTAATGAAAGGCGCTCCGAATTTAGGGGAAGATTCAGTATTAACTTTTTGAAACAATGGACTGATTGGTATTCTATGTATGGATTAAATGTGAGAAATTTAGGCTCCACAGAACAGTTTATTGAAATGTTTGAAAAGAATTACACCGTATTTGGTAAAAAAATTGATAAAGAAGAGCATACAGACTTTATAGAATTTAATGCTATTTACCCTTCTTATTATGATCCTGTGGAAAATCATGAATATCGTGAAGTTAAGAAACACTTTTTATCTCCTGAGAATATTTTAAAAAATAAAGAAAATATTTTGAAAAAGGATGAATATAAATTCTATAGTCTATCAATGGTCCTTCTTGGAGGTTTAGGACCAGAAGGTTTAGGGCTGACATATTCTACTCCTAGAGGTGAAGTGGTTGAAATCTGTTCAGATCAAAAAGAAACAGAAGCAATCATCATAAAGTTCAAACAATATTTAAAGAGAAGATTTCTAGATAAACTAGAAAAAGAAATGACAAGTTTAGGTATAACAATTAATATTAGAGAGAAAATCATAGATTTCTTATCAGAAATTCTTGATCCTAAAGATTTAATTGGATATTACAATAGAAATGCGATTTTAAGAAAAACTAAGAAATTTCTATACCAAATTGAAGAATCTCAAAATGAGTATAAATCCGAATTAGAAGAGATCTTTAATAAGATTTCTATTGCTGTTTCTATAATATTAAGAAGGATAAAGCTTAAAGATCAATTCATAACACGCATGGATTTAGTTGCGAAAGGTAAAATAAAATCTGAAGATATTGCAAGGTTAACAAAAAAAATTTATTACTATGGTGATAATAATATAATTTGTTTTGCATGTGGGGAACAACTTGAAAAAGATGCAGAATCTTGTTTTAAATGCAATTCTCCGGTAGGAAAAACACATTATGATGTTTTACAAGAGCGCTTTTTCTTTCAAAATGAAATTAAGTGGTTTTTCAATGATTATACAAATGAAATAAAAGAACTTGAGCATACCTTCTCTATGCCTTGAACGTATTCCAAAAAGATGGGAGAGGGGGGATTTATTCCAAATAGGGGAATCCCCTTTTTCATTGAACCCCCGACCACTCGGCTTCTGAAAGCTCTACAAAAGTAGAGAATGCCCCAGCCGAGTATCATACCAATCTAGACTACCCTCCCGGTAAAAATGGCTTAAAATTAAGGATTAAATCTTTCAATTCTGTATTATAAAAAATTATAAATCCTTTTTATTTTTACCCATGATTTTGAAAACAGGGATTAAGAGTTGAATATTTTACCTGTTTTTGCTTCCTCCTCTTCACGTAAAGGTTGTTTCATTATTTTTCCTGTAGGAGTTTTCTGTAAGTCATCTCTAAATTCAACATATTTAGGGATTTTAAAATCTGCTAAATTCATTTTACAATAATTAATTATATCTTCAGTGGTAGCCGATTCACCTTCTTTTAATACAATAAACGCTTTAGGAAGTTCTCCATAAATCTCATCACGTACACCAATAACAGTAGCTAACGACACCGCTGGGTGAGCATAAAGAACTTCTTCTATTTCCCTTGGATAAATATTTTCACCACCTCGAATAATCATATCCTTTTTGCGATCTGTAATAAAGAAAAATCCATCTTCGTCCATATGACCGATATCTCCCGTATATAACCATCTGTTTTTAAGAGTTTCTGCATTTGCTTCTGTGTTTTTGAAATATTCCTTCATAACGTTATCTCCTTTAATCACAATTTCCCCTTTAGTATTTGGAGGAACTTCCTTACCTTTTTCATCAACAATTTTCATTTTATTACCCGGTAAAGATATACCGATACTACCTATTTTACGTCTATCTTTTGTTTCTGTAGGTAAAGGATTTACTGAAGAAGCACACGTCCCCTCAGTAAGACCATATCCTTCCACAATTTTGCATTTAAAAGTTGCTTCGAATTCCCTAAATACTTCTACAGGTAGGGGAGCAGCTCCACAAATTACAAATTCCAGGGATGAAAGATCGAGATTTTCATGGGGCATTCGAAGTAAGATAGAAAGTACCGTTGGGACAGCACTGAAAGTTGAGGCTTTATATTTTGCCACTGTTTGCCAATGAGTTTGAGCTGAAAATCCAGATGTTAAAATGCAACTAGCACCTATTGAAAAGGGTGCCATGACGGTGACGATTTGTGCATTAACATGGAACAACGGTAAAATGAGCATAAAGCGAAAATCTTCTCTAGCTTTTAGAAATTTTTGTATCATTTCTGCATTTCTCCGTATATTAAAATGAGTCTGTAATACTCCCTTTGGGAAACCTGTAGTACCAGAAGTGTAAATAATTGCAGCAACATCGTCTTTCTCTTTTAATTTTATGATTGGAGGGGTCTCAACCGAAGCCTTTTTCATTAATTCCCAAAAATTGAGTGTATTTTCAACAGGGTCTCCTATAACAATCACATGTTTTAAATTTGGGAGATCATCTTTCACTTCATTAATAATATCCATGAATTGCGGTGTGGTAATTATCGCCTTAGCTTCTGAATGACCAACCACAAATTTAACTTCTCGTGCTTTAAATAGAGCATTTACAGGACCAGTAACCGCACCTATTTTAGGAATACCTAAATATAAATACACATATTCTGGCATGTTTGGTAGATACACACTTACTTTATCTCCCTTTCTAATTCCTAAATCATATAAAAAATTCGCTACTTTGTTAGTAAGTTCATTTAGTTGTTTATATGATACAGTTGTATCTTTCCAATACAAAAATATTTTATCTTGATACTTCTCAGCTTGCTTTTCTACTAATTCTCTTAGATTCATTTATATTTCCTCACTTTTTTTACATTAAAAAATACGTATTCTATTAAAAAAAATTTTGCTTCCATTGATTTCTATAATCTATACCAATAATTTTTATATTGGTTAAAAAGTTTTTATTCTTATCTTTTTTTCAAAACTCAAATAAAAGATTGAAAAAATATTAAGTGGGATGATTTTGAGAGCAAGAAAGCCGTTCTTAATATTCTGGCCACAATATTTTGATGCAAAGAGAAGCCGTTCAAAAGGGAGAAGGTTACCCATCAAATTTTCTATAGAAAGAGTTTCTCTCAACGACATTGCTAAAGCAGCAGATAATTTAGGGTATCATGCAGAAATAGAAAAGCATTATAAGTATCCTAAAACATGGTGGGATGATCCTGGAAGAGTTTTAGTTGATGCTAAAGGAAAAAAGAAATCGAAAGTATTGCTTGAAGTTGCAAAAGAAATTAGAAAAATTCAATCAAAAAAATAATCGATAATAAATGCACGAATTTTCATTTGCCTATAATATTTTTAAGGTAGCCGAAGCTACAGCTATAAAATATAATGCTAAAAGAATAACAGAAGTTCTTCTTGAAATTGGAGAATTGACTCTTATCGTGCCAGAACTACTCCAACGTTCTTTTGAGATGGCGACTAAAGGGTCAATAGCTGAAGGGGCTAAGTTGGTAATTATAATGACTCCAGGGAAAATAAAATGTAGAGAATGTGGAAAAAATTCTGAAGTCACATTGACGAAAGATGCACAATTGACAGGATTACAATTATTTCAATGCTCCCATTGCCAGAGTAATAATACTGAAATTATTGAAGGAAAAAAAGCTAATGTAAAGAATATAAAAATTCAAGAATAATTTTCTAATTGAGTTTGCAATAATATCAGGTAGGTTTGATATTTTAGAAGAAAAATATATTTAACTTGAGATTAAAATCCCATTTAGAGCCCCATGCTGACCAGGACGACTGGTTATTCTTGCATTACCTAACTCAGTCTCAACTATCGCTCCTTTAGTCAGAATGTGTCTTCTATTTAAATCTTTTGAAGCAGCATTACTTTCAAAACCTAAAATCCTAACCTTTGAAGTCTTATTTGAACCAGGGTCAGTTACATTAATAAACATTGTAGAAAATAATTTAATTTTAGTGTTTCCACCCATAACACGTTGTTTTTTTACTCTATAATCGCCTATTTCTGTATCGATTGTAGGACGAGTAAGTTCTCGTTTCCTTTTCTTTCTAAAGTATTTATATTTTTTACCGGTGTATTTTCTTCTGCTTCGAGCTTGACTTCTTGCCATAAAATATTTACCAAATAGATTATTGCTGAATATTATTGTTAAAGAAGGATATCTTTAAAATTTTTTTAAAAGTGAACTAAATTATGTTTTATTAAGCAAAAATAAATATAGCAATAATTTTTATTTAACTTAATATATCAATCATAAGTATAGTGGATATTGCTTATAAAAAAATGATTAATAATAATATGAGACACCAAATTATCGATGAAAAAGCACTTGAAAAAGCCATAAAATCAGGAACTACTACTGTAGGTATAATTGTTAAGGATGGTGTTGTAATTGGAACTGATTCCCAAGCAAGTGCTGGGACTTTTGTGGCATCAAAGCAAGCTCAAAAATTATTTCAAATAAATGATTTCACAGCAGCAACTATTGCTGGTGGAGTAGCAGATTGTCAATACATTGTCAATCAATTGCAAGCTTTATCCCGTTTAAAAGAAGTTGAGGAAGAAGTTGTTCCGGAACCTAAATATATCGCAAGCATTACTCGTAATATACTTTTCTCAGGGCGTTCTTTCTTTTTATCTATGATGATAGTAGGTGGTTATTCCGAAACGAAAAAATCCGGAGTATTATACGGAATTGATCTACTTGGGACACTTTATGAAGAAGACAGTTACATCTCGTTTGGTTCAGGTTCACCATTTTCCCTAGGAGTTTTAGAAGCAGATTGGACTCCAAATATGACAACATCAGCAGGAATAAAACTAGTTGAAACAGCAATAACAAGTTCTAGAGAGAGAGATGCCGCCTCAGGATTTAATTTACAAATTTGCTCAATTGACAAAGCTGGTTTCAAACAGATTCAATAATTTAGCTAAAATTAGCCTACTTATTCTTTATTTGTAGATCAATTTGTAATAATTCTTTATTGTAATATATAAATCCATTGATCTTTTCTGTGTTCATATCCATAATCGTCCAAATCTGATTTTTGAATGGATTTCTTCTTGTTCCTATATCTTTATCGAGATATTTCATATTTTCGATATCAATTGAACTAGGATATGCCGGAACAGGATGTGAATGGAATATGCTTATCATTCTCAACTGTCTATTATAAACGGCATCCTGATGTATTTCAAAATATTTATCAGAATCTTCAATTAAAGCAAATGAACCATAGGATTCGATATTTGATTTTAAACAATAAAACCGCTTTCCAGTATATTGGATCTGATAATCATCTTTAGCAGTCTCAAGTTTTTTTATATCTCCAAAAATTAATCCACATGATTCAGTGGGGGATGCATTTATATTACATTCTTTTAGTTCTGCTACGATTTTTTCACTCAGTACTAAAACTATATCTTTTTCAATTTTCATGATTCTATTTCATCAAATTATTTATATTAGTGTTAAAGCAGCATTAAATGTTGCTAACCTTGCTTTTTGGGGGCTATCCCCCGATCCTATTACAATAACATCGTTCTTCTCTAATTTAATAGCTTCCTTAGAGAATTCTGATTCAAAATATCTAAGAAGTGCTTTATTAACAACCATATCATTACCAATAGGTTCTAAATGGGTTTTGGAAGGAAAAATTAAGTTTATACCATTATATACCAAACATGTTGCGCCAGAGCCACTTATTTTAATAGCTGCATCTCTTTGGGAAACTCCATTCGATATTTTATAAGCTGCGTTTTTTATTAAACAAAAGTATGTATATATTGTCTCAGTTCCTATAATAATGTCTTTAAGTATTGATGATTTCCCTTCTTTAACAATAGGGATCATTTTTTTAACTTTATTTAAATATTTAAAACCTAAATCAGTTAAAAAATGACCTCTCCGTTTTCTTTCATTATTTACATTGATAAAATTAATATTTTTATTTAACTTCTTAATTAAAGATTTTGCGGTTCCTTCACCAATTAATAGCTCCTTTTGTAGACGGTATCTACCTATTCCTTCTCGATTTTCATCAAATATGAATAAAGCTAATAATACATGAACTTTCTCGAATGTTGGTCTGATTGTAGAGCTTTGAAATAAATTATCTAATTCTTCAAACATCACTAAATCCAATTATATTTAAGTAAGTAAAGTAAAAAAATTAATATTAAAAAATAACTCAACAATAATTAACACTCATATTGAATCTCTTCATTTAAATAATTTAACTAATATTACTATACTATAAATGGCTAAAAAAAGTGGATCTAAAAAAGATCTTCAAGATTTGATGATATTTAGACATAAGGAAGGTCCTAAGGGTAAAAAACCTGACAACTTTTTAGTTGAAAAAACAAATACAACAGATAAAATTAAAATAACAAATAGATTATCAACGCAGGGAACTCATTATAGATATTCAATCTTATTAGATAATGAAAACTCTACACCAATTTCAAATATTAAAATTTCAGTTTTTTATCCAAAATTGTTAAAATTTACAGGTTCTTATCCTCTGAGTGTAATTATCTCCTCCTTAATTGAAGATAAGAAAGAAAAAAATAATGTTATAAATCTTGAAATGAAAGGATTAAAGGATAAAACCTCACAACGAATTTATCTGCATTATACACCTTCTTCTCAATTAGATAATGGGGAATTTAAAACTTCCCTAAAATATACAAATAATAAAGGGGAAGAAAATACAATCAATTCTAATTCTATAAATATCAAAATTGATGATATAGTTATAATTCCTAAAATAATTTCACATTCACGTATCAGAGAAATTTCACAAATTCCAGGCATGAAGAGAGCTCTAATAAGCTTAGGAATAGGGACTAAAAAAAAAGTGAATTATAAAAAAATATTCGAAATTTTCGAAAACTTAGTGCTATCATATGATTTTCAATTTATCACAAGGGATAAAGAAAAGGGAATTTTCTGGTTTTTTGGTTTCGAAACAAAATCTAGCAATGATATTTTGAGTCTATGTAAAATTGGTTCAAATGTCATTGAAATTATTACATACTCTACAAACCCAATCATACTTGGTTTCTTTCTTTATTCATTTACCAAAAATCTTAAGCAGCAATTATCAAGTTATAAAATTATAAACCCAAAAACGAAAATATTTGAATTAGATTGCGTTAATTGTGGTGAAACTTTACCTTATTTTCCAAAAAAAGACGAATCTATAACATGTATTAAATGTTCGTATGAGCAAATCGTTTGGTAGATTGTCTGTAATCATAATTTTTTAATAATGAATAATATCCTTCAAATTTTCTTTTCATTTATAAAAAAATTCTACTTGAATAACCATTTTTATTTTTTATTCATAAGGAAAGATACTCATATACAATTAAAACAACTAAAAATAAATGAATATTAAAAAATATAAATCATTGTCGTATTATTATCTATTAGTATTTAAGAAATTCAAATCCCATTTTATCAATTTAATTTCATCAGAACTAAAATGACGGGTAAAAAGGAAGAGATAAGCTCGGAACCGGCACAAAAACTTGTAATCTTTAAAGATAAAGATGCAACTAAAATTAAAAAACCAGACAAATTCACAATTGAATCAATTGACCAAGAGGATAAAATAAAACTATTGAGTGATTTTAAACCTTACGGCGGTCATTATGTTTTTTCAATTCAACTAATAAATGACAGCTTAGCCCCAATCACTCAAATAAGAATTAAACTAATCTTTCCTCTGTTTTTTAAACTAACAAGAAGCTACCCTCCAACTATATATATACCTGAAGCTATTGAAGAAGGGGGATTGTTAAAGTTTAATCTTGAATTTGATGAATTGAACGAAAGGAGTTCAAAACAAATAAATTTACACTTTACTCCTTTATCATTAGGTAATCAGGGAGAAATCAGAACTATTGTCACATATGTGAATAATAAAGATTTTGTTAGAGTAATAGATTCTGAGCCGATAGTTATCAAGTTGGATGATATAACCATAAATCCCAAAATAATTCCCAGTTCTTATATTAAAGAATTTTCTCAAATTCCAGGTATGAAGAGAGCAATAAAAAGCCTTGGTGTTGGAATATCAGGTAAGGCTGATCCTGATTTATACTTCAATATTTTAGAACAAATTTTTATAAGGAACAATCTCCAACTAATAGCAAAAGATCCAGTTAAAAAAATTATTTGGTACTTTGGAGCCGATTTGGAATCGAGAAATGATGTTCTAGTAATAGGTCAGATTGTGTTTGATAAGGTAGAGATAATCGCTACTTCTAAGAATCATCATATACTTATTTTGTTTTTAACCCTATTCTCACATGAATTTAAAGAGCAAATTCTTCTAAGAGAATTTGTATCTTTTCAAGAACAGATTTACGATTTAGAATGTAAATACTGTGGAGCTATACTTCCTTTATTCCCCAAAAGAGGAGAACAAATCGTTTGTAAGAATTGTAATTACGAACAAATTGTATGGTAATTAATATTTTGGCAATAAGGAATTATTTAAATTATCTTATCTCATTAAAATCAAAAAAAAATTAAGATTTTTTTACTAATTTCTTTTTAGAAATATAAATCAGTGACGTCATTACCAAACCTATAAAAAACCAAAAAAAGCTCCCTAAAGAAATGCTTTCCTTAGAACTAGTCTTTAATACTAGCCAATACTTCCACAAATCACGATTGTTGGCATCATCATCAATATCAACAGCAACTAAATTATCTGTGATACCATTCTTGTTAAATGTCCATGTATAAACTAAATCTGTGGAACTTCTATATCCATAGAATGTAGATATTCCTTGTATCGTCATGTATCCTTTAATACTGAAGAATCCATTATAAAAGTCCATTAAACCGTCTGTAAAGCCATCTCTATAATTTAATGGAAAAATAAGTCCATGATCATCAACGAAGTTATAAAGCGTTGTAGTATTTGTTTCAGAATCAAAGCTAACGAATGTATCATTGTTCAGAAGGGTAGTTGTTAATTGCGTTAAACTATTATATCTGGTAATGTTAACTATTAGTTCGGTAGTATTACCCCCGTCCAACATACTTATAGAAATTATCTTTATTTTTATTTCAGAATCTTCTGGCAGAAAACCAAAAGTAGATTGCTTAACAACCCAAGTGTATGTTTTACCTTCTATAACACCCCATTCTATTTCATCATTAGCAGGATGTAAGTTTGCATAGCTTAAAGATGATAGAGTTATAGGTAAGATTAGGCTCATTAGTGCTAAAAATACAATTAGTAATTTTTTACTTTTCATATTTTTGGATGCAAGATTTATTCATATTATATAATATTGCTATGAAAGATTATTTAAACATTTCTGCTGATTAAGTGCAAAATATACAATAAAATTGTATTATACCTAGATTTTATGCATTTTTAATTGACTTTTTTCGTTTAAATGAGAGTAAATCTAAGAAATCTTGCATTTTTTTAACTTGATAGTCTCTTTCTATCTTAATTTCTACTCATTTGATGTTTTGATTGCTACTTTCTTCCGTTTTACTATCTTTTACATATAGTAAAAATCCTAGATCTAGCATCTCCATAATTGATCGAATTTCTTATTTCTTTAAATATTTCTTCACTTTCATCCAAATATAAGAAAGTAAATCTGAAAAGAGCTATAAGTATTCCAAATTTCAACGAATATGACATTTCCATAAAAAATTCCAAACTTGCAAGAGATTGATCATCTTCATAATTCCGATTTTTGTCGTTAAACTTTTTGTATTTTTTTCTTAATTAAATCAAGTATGTATCAAAATCTTTAAATATCTGAAAGATTAATATCTATATAATAAACTCTGTAATAATAACAAAAATCAATAAAATTTATCATTAAATTATAAAAAAGTGGAGGAATTTAAAATGTCAGAATATATTAGTTGGAGTCCTATTCGAAGATTAATGAAACACAATGGGGCCATTATCGTTGCACGCGATGCCGTAGATGAATTAGTTGATTGGATGGGTCAATCAGCTGAAAAAATCACAAAAACCGCATTAACCTTAACAAAGCATGCCAAAAGAAAGAAAGTGACTCGGGACGACATCCTTTTAGCAATTAAATACTTCTAGATAACCTAGAGGGACGAGAAGCTTTATTTATTATTTCCTTTTTTTTTTTTTAAATTTTTCTAAATCTAAGTTTCAATTTAATTTTAAAATTAAAAATAGGTAATTTGAAATTGGTTTAATGAAGAACAACTCCACCACATATACTTATAATTTGGCCAGTCATATAGTTTGAATCATCTGATACCAAGAAAGAAATTATTCCATTAACATCTTCAGCCGTTCCCACTCGCCGTAAAAGAGGTTTCATGTTAATCGCATTCCAAAAATTCTGAATTAATGTTGGATCGTTATTGTATATTGGTGTGACATGATAACCTGGGCAAATTGCGTTCACCGTTATACTAGGTGCTAATTCTTTAGCCAAAACTTTTGTTAACATTATGAGTGCTGCTTTGCTACAACTATAAATTCCAATACCAGGCATTGGATCTAAACCAGCAATAGAAGAAACATTAATAATTTTTCCTCTTAGAGGCTTTAAATTTCTCTGGGTTATCATAACTTTCCCAGCGTATTTTGATACTAACCAAGCTCCTTTAAAATTAATATCCATTAATTTTTGCATATCCTCTTCAGAAATGTCAAGAATCGAAGTACCCTTTCCACCAATTCCAGCATTATTGATAACTGCATGGAGCTCTTTTTTTTCAGTTACAATTTCTGAAATCATAGATGAGACAAAATTAGAATCAGATACATCTCCAGTTTTTATTAAAACGTCAATATGAAATTTTTTTAACATTTTTTCAGTTTCGATCAATTTGCTTTCAGTTCTCCCGTTTAAAATTATGTTATATCCTTCTTCTGCTAATCGTATTGCCATTGCTCTACCAAGCCCAGAACCTGAGCCTGTGATCAAAATATTTTTAGGATTCACTTTCCATTTTTACCTCATTTTAATGATTGGAATAAATAAGAAGTATTAAATTCGTTGATGAGAAACCCAGTTATCCAATTTTACACCTTTTCTACGAAGCCTTAAATTAAGAGCTCCTGTATGGAGCATTAAGTGACGAAGGTTATAGAGTAAGGAACTTAAAACGCTATTTCCGTGCCATTCAAATACAGAGTGCTGTATTAATTCATCTGAAGTTAGATGCTCAAATCGATATTTAGCTTTTTCTTTAATCTCTTTTAGATATGCTAATAATTGGTCGCTTGTTAAAGCTATTTCTGGTTTTTTATTTAATTGCTCAAGATGTGATGAAGCATCACCGAACTTTGATTTGAAACTTACACGAGCTTCTTTTGATTCCGAAAGATACCAATCCAAGAACCACATTACGTGATAAGCTACATGCCAAAAGGGTGGTCCATTGGTTCTTTCATCCCATACTTCTTTTGGGCAACTTTTTAAGTTTTGCTCCAACATAGCGATTGCAGCGCCATATTGCTCGCGAATTGCATTTAATATTATTTTAAACGATTCATTCATGGTTTTCTCAACTAAAAGCAATTAATTATCATTTCTAAGGTCATATTATAGTTTTTAATCTTTCTTCTTTTTTAATATTCTAGTAGAAATTTTAAATGGAAAAGTTTTTTAAAGACTCTAATGAGATCATTTACAATAATATAATCCTTAACTTTAAGAATAATAGAACTAAGGGCAAAGTAATGGATAAATTCGACCTGATAAAAAAGGCATTAAAAGCAGAACCCACCGAGAAGGTTCCCTATGCAATTTGGAAACATTTCCCAGAATATGATAAATCTCCCGAAGGACTTTTAAAGGCACAGATGGAATTTCAAACCAAATTCGATTCTGATATAATGAAAATCTCAATCTCTGGTCGTGCTTTTGCTAATGATTTTGGGGCAGAGTTGGGAGGTTATGATCCAGATTCAGGTTCAAGAATTTGTGTAAAATATCCAATTAAAAGGCTAGAGGATTGGGAGAATGTTAAGACAGTTGATATAACAACGGGTGAATTTGGAAATCAAATTATAGCAATGAAATTAATTCATCAGCAAGTTAATGGAAAAATCCCAACCATGATGACCGTCTTTTCTCCTTTTATGGTAGCATCCCAAATCGATCCTAATATGATTTTGCATTATAGAGAGGACCCTCAGCTAATTGGAGAACAATTTAAAGTAGTAATCACTGCCATGACAGATTTCGCAAAAGCCTCATTAGATGCAGGAGCAGATGGTCTTTTTTTGGCCACACAGCATTTCAACAATAAATTAACCGAAAACGAGCGGATGGAACTTGAATTTGTACCTATGAAGTCATTAATTAAAAAGACTGTGAAAAAAAATAATTTTCTAGTTCTCCATCTCCATGGTGACGATCCCGATTTCAATTTAGCAACTAAACTACCTATAAACGCTATAAATTGGCATGATCAACAAACAAAGCCAAATCTTTCTGAAGCAAGAAAAATCTTTAAAGGTGGGCTTCTGGGAGGTTTAAACGCTGAATCTTGGAAAGATATATCTAATCCCGAAGAAGTTTCATCAATGATCTCTTCAATTTACAAAAATTTCAATAGTACAGGATTAATACTCGCTCCCGGTTGTGTTATTCCTCAGTTCGTAAGTGATTTTATTATAGAAATTGCCGTTAACACAATAAAAAATCTCAAAAAATAATTAATTTAAGAATTATTGTATTAACTAATAGAATGGCAGATGTTTTTTAAAGAGTAAACTGTTGTTAAAATCTATGTTGTAGTATTTTCAGTGTGAACTTTGAATGCAAAAATATATTACTGAATATTTTAATGATGATATAGCTATAACCGCAAAGTATAAAGGTCCTAAATTTGATGCCCATGTTCATTTAGGGAGTATCGACGGGATTCATAATTTAATTAAGTTCAGGGAAGAGTTTAATATAAAGAAATCAGTCGGTATTGTCTGGGGAAATGGTTATGATGAATTAGAAGCAAGGTTCCCTGATAAGTTTGTGTTAGCTAAATATTTTAGAAGTAGGGAACTTTTTAAAGCAAAACCAAACCTGAGTTTAACATTAGATTCAATTGAAAAGATTTATCACCAAGGATATCCAGTTGTTAAATTCTGGTTCGGACCGAGAGTGAGAGATTTTGTAAGAGATCAATTTAAAATAGATCCACCAATGATCAAATTAACTGATCCTTTTTTCAAATCAATATTTGCTAAGATAGAAGAACTAGGGCTAACATTATTAATTCATGTAAGTGATCCAGATCTTTGGTATGAGAAAGTATATCAGCCAGTTAGTCGATATGGTACAAAAAGAGAACACATAGATGATTTTGAGGAGATTTTAACAATGTTTCCTAACTTAAAAGTACAACAAGCCCATTTTGGGAGTCAGCCAGAAGATCTTGAAAACCTTGCGAGATGGTTTGAATTATATCCAAATTACTATATTGATACATCTTCAGCAAGATGGATGGCACGAGAACTTGGTAGGCAACCAAAAAAAGCCAGAGAGTTCTTTATAAAATATTCAAATAGAATTCTTTTTGGGACAGATCTTGTGCAAGACCGAAACAAACCGATTTCGGAATATTATCGAACTCGTTATTTCACCTTTCAAGCAATGTTAGAAAGTCCCTGTCGAGATGTTCCATTACCGTTTCCGGATCCAGAGAATAATAATAATACAAAGATAAATGGTTTGGATCTTCCACTCGATGTTCTTAAGAAAATTTACTGGGAAAATGCAATTAAGTTCTACAAACTTAAATGAGTAACATATTACAAAAAGATCTCTATCCCTGGAGGAAGCCATGGTTTGTAAATTCGATAATAATCATTAAAGAAATTAGATAAACCATTTTTTAAACATAAATCTAACCAATGAAATACTGCCTCTTGACCATGTTTCTCCTTAGATATTTTTCCGAACATATTGCTCAAATAACTTGAAATAACATTTTTATCCTCTGGGGTTCTATTAATTGATTGAGTTTCTAAAATAGTATCAATCTCTCTCATATATAATTGAAAATTCTTTAAAATTTCTATTAAATTAGCCCTTTCCATAACTGGATCCTCTGATTTATCGACTATACGATTAAATTTCCCCAAATTTTTCATCAAGTCCTTTATTTTGTTTAGAAAATGAGGGATATTTAATTTGATTAAATCTTTTTCTAATTTCCTCGTGATAAATGTATTCATTGTTACTTTATTATAAAAATAAATTATAGGTAAAGAAATATCTTTATCAAAATGTCTAATTAGAGGAATTCCCATCGTGTAATATCTTGTTTCACCTGTACCTGCAATATGTATCATTGGTTGGATAGTTTTTGAAACTAAATACTGACGTGATTCAACTCTAGGAGTAAAAAAAGGTACATGCTCAGAAAGATCAGGATTGTTTTTATCGAGACTAAAATCTTTTAAATTCCCGCATTGATTGCAATTGCATTTAACATGGATCATAGAAGTATAATCTTGACAAGACAATTCCAATCTTTTACAGTGACATTGTTCACTATCACATTCATAAAAGAAAGGAACAAAATCACTTCTAATATCTCTAAGAGGACTATGAATATTGTGTTCTATAAACTGATTTCTCAAATCATTATAAATCTCAACATATTTCTGTTGATTTTCTAATAAAGTCTCATAAAATGGTGTTAATAACTTCTTATATTCTAAATCTGAAGCAGAAATGAAAAGATATCCTTGATCAAAGACAATATTGGAAATTGTCCCAATTATGTTGATGAACCAATCTGTATAGTTTTTGGAATTGTTATGTGCAATTTTAATTAATCGAATTGCCTCTTCTAACCGTTCTTCTAATAGTTTTTTATGCCAATTATCATCTAAACAAGAATTTATAGAATTTGAGTATTTTCTTCTAATTTCTTGGAATTTTTCTAAGAGATAAGATACAGACGGTAGCGGAACATCTCTAATTCTCATCCCTAGAAATTCCTTTTCTATTTCAGGTTTTATTGAAATTGAAAAACCATTGGGTGAGTCACTTTGTGAAAATTTAGTTTTTATTAATTCAGGATGGACCTGATCATAATCAGCAACGTAAAAAATTGGAATTATAGAATTATCGAGATCTGCAAAAGTTGCCCCACATGCAATTTTATTAAAAAGAAACCTTTCCCCTCCCAAAAATTTAGGTTGATGTGAAACCTCTAAATTCAAACAATCATCACTCGTAAGAAAATTTTCCACATATCTCTTAGCTTTATCAGTCAGTAAATTATATTTCTTATTTGTGTTTTCAAAAATTTTGCCTAATGCTAATTTCATTTCATTATAGTTAATATCCTTTTTTATTTCCTTTTTATTGTTTTTGGCAAGCAGAATAGCATCTTTCATTGATTGAGGTATAAGATCCTTCATACCTTCGGAAATCCAAGACCTTTTTCCCTCTAAAGCATATAAAAGGTAATATTCTAATGGATCTTCGAATTTATCGTTTGACATCTCTAACTTACCTAAAATTTAAAATTTTCAAAATCCACCAAAAGATATTCTGGATTAATGAATCCCTCTGCGTACTTGACTCCGATTTGATATCCTAAATATCCTGCGCGTTCTCTTATATAATCAAAAATCCTTAAATACTTCTTATTATCAATAAATTGTGATTTATAGACTTTAAGGGCATTCATTTTTTCCTCAATAGAGTCAGAAATATCGATTAAAAAGTCAACTTTTCGATTCTTATCCCTTATATGTGAATGATCAAAATAAAACACGTATTTGGGGGAATATTCTGGATATTCGGATTCGGTTTTCGTTAATTTTGCTTGAAATTTGGCGGCATTTACAATTTGATGACAAGCAATGTGGTCTGGGTGCCAATCATTTGAAGGATGGGTAATAAGAATAT
The DNA here is from genome assembly GCA_029856445.1 of Promethearchaeia archaeon. Classification (GTDB taxonomy): domain Archaea; phylum Asgardarchaeota; class Lokiarchaeia; order Sigyniarchaeales; family SOKP01; genus Loki-b32. The sequence goes on along the minus strand of JAHQWY010000005.1, from coordinate 10,384 downwards.
TAGGTTTATATTTTCTAATCACTTCAGAAACTTTTTTCCTATTCTCTATTGTATTTTCAATATATCTATTTGTCATATCTAAAGTAATTCTTACATCCAGATGTAAAATCTCAGAAGCTGCTTTTGCTTCAGCCATTCGTTTTTCAACAGTACCGAATGGGGTTGGTTCTCCGTTTGATAAATCTAAAATTCCGATTTTTTTACCTTTTTTCTTATAATGGGCAATTGTTCCTCCACATCCAATTTCCGCATCATCTGGATGGGCTCCTATCACCAAAACATCTAGTTTAAGAGTCATTTTAATCTATTAAGTTTCTAATTCTCTAATTTGTGTAAAAATTGCTTCTTGTATTTTTTTGAAGTTATATTTATTAATATCATCCACACTATTGAAATAATTTGAAAAAATAGACTCAAAGACATTAAAATTTGTCTTTAAGGGAGTATTCAAGAGTGATTCTATTAATTGTATATATTTTTCAATTCTTTCTTCTCCCTTTTTAAATAAAAAGTTATCTTTAGCATTTTTTAAAACTGAATTTCTGTCTTTATATATTACAGGGACTCCTATCTCAATAATTTTATATCCTTTTTTCATTGATTTAATCCAAATTTCGATGGGTATTTCATATCCCTTTATTTTTAAGTCCAAATCATTTATTGCATTGCAATCATATGCCTTTAATCCGCAGAATGCATCCGTAATAGAAAATCCAATAGTATTGAGAATTCCTGTGATGATTGTATTAACAAGAAATCTATCTTTCCATGGATTTTGCCAGAAGAGGTCTGAATTTTTATATCTTGAACCAGAAATAATCTTTTCTTGTGGGTTCGTAAGAATTAGGTCAATAAACTTATATAAACACTTTGGTTCGTGTTGTCCATCCATATCAATCGATATAATCCAGGAAAACTTCATTTCCTTGGCATAATTAAAACCATTTATAAGTGTATACCCATAACCCATATTTTTTTTAAAATTAATAATGGTAAAAAAGGAATCTTTATTGTTCTTTTCTAAAATACGCTTAGTCCTGTCGGTGGAACCATCATTTATAATAAGGATTTCCAAATTTAAATTTTTTTTTTCCTGGAGATTTTTTTTTACATCCCGAAGATGTTCTATTATATGCTCAATGTTTTCTTCTTCATTAAAGCATGGTATAAGTAAAAGAATATTAATTTTTTCTTCAGATATGCCGAACAACCCCTCTTTCTTTATGAATATTCATTGAACTAATACATCTTAACTTTTAGTATTGTTGATTATTATTTATAAAAGTTTGTTAATTTATGGTATTTACTTCCCAAAAGATTATATTAATAAAAAGAAGAGCCAATAAAAACCGATAAATATTAAAAAAGAAATAAAAATCGGTTTTGCCAAGATTACAACAACTTTTTTGAAATCAGTCTCAAAATAGTCTGTACTGTAAGTAACACATGGATGAATAGGGGTGATTAGATATCCTAAAGAAATTGAAACGTAGATAAAAATGAAATCTAAAAGCGGCATTGGAATAGTAGCATTTTGTGCGAGATAAATGGGAATTAGGATTGAAATTGGTAATTGAATCCGTCCCGTTGCGAATCCTAGAAAGAAACCGATCAAGATTAAAAGAAAGACCGATAAATTTAGGCTAGCAATTTCATCAGAAGCGCCAGAAAGAATAAACACCTCTAAAAATAGAAACATGGAAAATATTATGAGTGGAAAACGCCAGATTTTCATTCTTTTCGATATGATTTTAATAATTGAGATTTTCAAGTTTCCAAATCTTAAAGCTAACCCAATACTAAAAATAAGGGCAACAGAAAGAAATAATTCAGGAATACGAGGATTAAATACAATTCTTATAACAATATCTATTATTGGAGCGATAATAATTGGAAGCATGTTATGAAATGCTCTTTTAAAATCTCTTTCTCCTAGTTCTGAAAAAGGAGAAACATCTTTTATCAACGTGAAATATCCTATTAACCACATTATTATCATACATGGCAAAAGTCCAAGTACAATTATATAGAGATTAATACCAGTAAGATCGCTAGCAAAAATTAATGCAGAAGATAAAGGATAAATCACGATTAGCATATGTCGATACCAAACATTGATTGATACCTTTTTGCTTGCTTCTTCTTCAGAATCAATTTGTTCTACAATAGGTGCTGACATCAAAGCTCCTCCTGCCACGGGTAATAAGCCATATAAAGCAGGGATGACCATAAGAGAAGTTTTACGTGAAATCCGCATTTTTCGAATCATTTCAATCATTAATCCAGATTCCTCCATAATCCCTCCTAAGATAGCTATAAGAGTAACTATTAACATTAATAATAGAACAGTTAAATCTGTTATTGCATTAGTAAATGATTGTATAATGTTCGCACCTGCTAAAAAAGCAAAACCTACAGCACCTAAAGAAAGTGTAACCCCTAACTCATATTTAGAAAGAATCATGACTAAGCCAATAATGATGATAAAACTCAACCATGCAGGTAACATATCTTTGAAAATGCTTGGCTTTTTGATAATATTTCGAATTTCCTTCTTACTTTAGAGATCTATGAAATCAAAAAATTTTTTTTATTCTTTTTTTTATTAAAACTGAATGAAACAAGTTTATCATGGAATATTTTTAATTGAAGAGAAGGGAATATTTAGACCCTCTGATAATATTTTTATCATCGCTGGCAAGGATGGTATAATTTTTGATGCAGGCTATGGTAATAAAAGATCGGTAAGACAGTTCTTAAAAAAATACAAATTGATTGAAAATCATTATAAAAAACAAAAGATTAAATTTAGAATCACGCGTATAATCGTGTCTCATGCACATTCAGATCATTTTAGCGGTCTTAACGAAATTAGCAATGCTCTGGGATTAAAAATTATATTGACAAAAAATATTGCTGATAAAATAAGAGATAAAATCAGTTTCAATAAAAGTTTTCAAGTTAACGATTATGAAGATAATTTGAGACTTAATAAAAGTGTCATACGTAGAATTTGGAGAATCTTAAGGAATTGGGGTGAACAAACGGTATATAAAAGGATATTTGGAATTTCCTATCTAAATAAGCCAGATGAAATAATAGAAGAAAATTCAGTAATTTGGATTAATGGGGAAGAATGGTCTATTTTTGCTTCTCCGGGGCATTCTCCCGATCATATTTCTCTTTATAATGAAGAAAAGGGAGTTCTTTTTTCAGGTGACAATGTACTAAATATGCGTTCTACGTGGCTTGGACCTCCAGAGTCTAATATTGATGAGTATTTAGCAACTATTCAACGATTTCAAAAATTACCTAAACTAGAATTAATTTTACCTGCTCATGGTGACATTATTGAAAACCCAAAAGATACCCTTACTGCGATTTTAGAACGTATGAAAGAGAGGGAGGATCAAATAATAAATATGCTTAAAAGGCATTCAGAGGATGGTTTATCACCAGAACAACTCACTAAGATAATATACCCTAAAGAGAGAAAATTCATTCGAATAATAGCACGAGATTGGATTGTGTTGACCTTAAAAAAGTTGGAAAAAGAGGGAAGTATTGAGCGTAAAATTATGAGAAAGAAGATCTTATTTCTTCCAGTTGAAGATAAAAATGAATAATTCTTCAGGCTAGAGTTCTGATTTTAAACTTTCTAATATAGACTATAATATAACCAGCAGGAACTGCAATAATAAAGCCCAGTATTGGAGATTTGAAAATAAGAATAATACTCCCAATTGGGTAAAGTAAACGAATAACGAATTTTATTATTCGATTCTTTAAGGATTTCCTTCTAATTATTTGAATTGAATATTGTAGAATTGAGGGAATCCAGCATAGAACGAAAAAGATAAGAATTATCAGGAAATTAATATGCTCTACTATAAAATAGTAGAATAAATTTCCTAAAATTAACCCAATAATGGCGCCCAGAGCAAAAGCAAAACATCCAATGCAAACTGCATATTTAAATATATAAAATACGTGATTATCGAAGTCATCGCGTTCTGGATTGTGATGTGCTAACCAAGAGATTATTATTTTATCTTTTGGGAGCCCATTCTTTTGAATATGCATTTTTCTATTTCTCAAGCAAAAAAATTCATTTTAAATTGATTTCTAGCAGTCACAATCACAATCATCACAGGCACAAGCGAGAGGAAATATACAACATTGTCCCTTAGTTCCTATTGTAAGTAATATAAAGCCTACTATTATCAGTGTTATTCCCGTATTGAAATTTAATCCCCCATTAATCATTGTTGTTACTCCTCCAATCATTAATATTAAACCAATTAAAGCTACAACGATAAGAACAGCTAATGCTTGATTCGTACTCATTGGTGATCTTGAAGTTGTTGAATATGGTCTTGAAGGTGTAGGACCTTGTACAGTTCGAGGTTTTACTTGAATTGGGAATTCAAGAGAATGACCAACACCAGATTTTACTGTAGCAATTAATGCAAAATAACCAACATAAATAGGTCTTATAATAAATGAACCACTAACTTTTTGTCCACTTAGGATTGTTCCGTAATAATGGTATCCAGATATTAATTCATCAGGGTGTAACCCAGAAAGCTGCACTTCTACACTCGGTATAGAATTTTGACTTTTGTTATGAATAATTACTTCAAACTCATTTGAAGTATCTGGAGATAAAAATACGGCAGAAGCATCTCCCCCAAGAGAAAGTTCAAGTTCGGATTCTGCAGTTGAATCATCACTTGTAGTAGAGGGCTCCTTGAGAATCTCTCTCACTTCTTTTAAATCTTCCCCACAATGAGGGCAAAATTTCGCTTCATCAGATATGGTTGCACCACATGCTGTACAATACATTTCAAATCATATTTTGTCTTATTGATTTCAATTTTTTACTAATAATAAAGAATAGGAAGATACTTTTAAATTTAAACATAGGTATTCTATCAATTGTTGAAATTCAGGAGTTTATTTCTAAATTAATAAAAAATCCTTATTAGATCTTTCTCAATGTTATTTTATAATAATCTTACAGTGATATTGGTTTTAAAAGCAGAAAAATAAATTATCTCTATAATATGCAAAGTGACTCAAAGAAGTATTTTAATGGACCATATCTTAAAAAAGATGTCGTTCATTATCGACATTATCAATATAATATTGTAAATAGCTGTAAAAATAAAAATTCTCTAGTAATTTTACCAACAGGATTAGGAAAAACAATAATTGCTATTCTATTAGTTGCTACTTCTCTAAAGAAATATCCGAAAGCAAAAATAATAATCCTTGCTCCAACTAGACCCTTAATTTCTCAGCATAAAGCTTCTTGTGAGAAATTTCTTAGCATTAATTCAGAAGAAATTACATCATTCACAGGAAAGATATCTCCAGAAAAGAGAATCCTTTTATTTAAAAAATCAAGGATTATAATTTCTACACCTCAAGTAATAATCAATGATTTATTAAGAGGGCGCTATGAATTAAAACATGTTTCATTAATTGTCTTCGATGAAGCTCACAAAACAAAAGGAAAATACTCTTATAATTTAATTTCAAAAGAATATCTTCGTATTTGTAGTGATCCATTGATTTTAGGATTAACGGCATCACCTGGAAAAGATTACGAGCGTATTCAATTAATATGTGACAATTTGCATATTGAGAATATTGTTTTTAGAAATTATGAGGATGAGGACGTAAAGGATTATGTATATGATGTAGACACCTACATAAGTTTAGTGAGCCTATCGGCAAGAATACTGGAACTAAGCCAAATTTGGCAAAATTTATTTAGTAAATTTTTAAGATTTTTTATAGATCGAAATTTAATTAATCCTTACAAGAAATATTACTCAAAATTAGATTTTCTGAGAATTACACACGATTTAACCCTTTCTTTTCAATATAAAAAAGATTTTATCTCAGAAGAGGAGTATTTAGATTGTTTATTTTACCAAGATCCAAAAATCATCGATATTATTAATGAGAATAATATTGATATTAATTCAGTATTTTCTTATTGCTCAAGTTGTATTTCATTACTACATGCTAAGGATTTAATTGAAACCCAAGACATCTCTCTTTTTATATCTTTTTTAGAGAGAATTAAATTCAAAGCTGAAAAGGGAATGTTATCTGCAAAGAGAATAGTGAACTCTAAACATTTTAAATATGTTAATTCAGCAATTGAAGAAGAAAATCTGTCAAATAGTACTCATCCAAAATTAAATAAGGTTATTTCAATCATACGTGAAGAAATCGAGGAATTTAACAACAAAAAAATCATAATTTTTACACAATTTCGAGAGATGGCAGAATTTCTGAAGAATAAACTTATGATTGAATTTCAAAATAAATTAAATATTGAGAAATTTATTGGTCAATCTTCTAAAATTGATGATATGGGATATTCTCAAAAAGTGCAAACCGAGATTTTACAAAATTTTAGAGAAGATAAAATCAATATATTAATTGCGACTAGTGTTGCAGAAGAAGGAATAGATATTCCAAACGTAGACGCTATAATATTTTATGAACCTGTCCCTTCTGAGATTAGATTAATTCAAAGGCGCGGAAGAACTGGCCGTTTTGCCCCAGGAAGATGTTATATTCTTATTACTGAAGATACAGTTGATATTCCTTTCTACATTGTTGCCAGGAGAAAAGAGGGCACTATGAAATCAATTTTAACGAATTATGAGCAAATTCAATTAAGTGAGAATTTAGAACGTAAATCAATTATATTCTCAACGCCAGAAATTAAAAATTGTTCTGATTTAGAACTGATCCAAAATTTTAATGAAAGAAGAGATAAAGAAAAAGAAATTCTAGCAAACCGTTCTATTGAGGATATACTTAACCAATTAGATGAATTTTGTAATAGTAATGATTATGAAAAACTAAAGGAATATGGTGTTACTTTTTATTCGGATTTAATAAAAATGGAACTCCCTTCTATGAAAAAAAGGATATTAAAAATTAAAGGAAAAAAAAGTACTTCTCAAGGTAATCGAAAAATATATCTCAATAAAAATATAAAATCATTAATCAATCTAGTAAAAAATTATGGAATCGAAGGCAAATTAGATTATAAAGAATTGCTTGAACTTGCAAAGCAGGAAGAAATAGTGGATCGTAAATTTAATATTCACTTTAATCAAGCATGTTTTCAGGGGTATCTAAGAAAAAAAGATAATTTTGTTCATTTAATTATGGACTATGATTGACACATCTATGAGTTAAACTTATGATATAGAATTTAAAGAAAAAAATGGATTATTTTATTTTTTCATCTTTTTTTCTTAGAAAATAGAATCCTAAAACTAGAAGAGTTATTAATACTGGAAAAATAATAACTGCAGGATTTCCCCCACTGAAGAGAAATAAATAATATGAAATTGTTAAGATTGAGGCGAAAAAAGCTATTATGCTTCCATATTGACTAGCAAAATTTTTAAGATGACGCATAACCATATTTACTTTAAAATTCGTGCTTTTAATTACTTCTAATTCGGTCTCGTCTAAATCATCTAAAATTTCTGGATTTTCGTAATAAATCCCAAACCTAGGATCATATTTACCATGTAAATCTCCTGTACTTATTAAAAATAATAGGTGGTTTTGGATATCTTGTTTCCTTATTTTTAATTCATTATTTAAGAATCCTGTGGTTAAAAATTCATTTGCAACTGCTTTAATAGTCATATCGATATAGGATTTCAAGATTAGTCTCTCTAATGATTTTACTTTCTCATTTAGGATCTCATTATATTCGTTAATAAATTTGTTAAAATCTTCTAAAATAAATCTAGATTGTTGGTTAAAGTTTTTTGATTGCTTATCATATTCCTTTATCTTTATTGTGGCATTTCTCGTTATTTCTTTGACTTCAGCTCCAATATTCTTAGCTCTTCTCTGAATTAATAAATTAATTTTCTTAAATTCTTTTATTTCAATATTATCCTCTACCTTTCTTTCGAGATTACCTAGTAATTGGCTTAATTTAATTTTACTATTATTAATGAAATCTAATAATTTCCCACGTAAAAATTCATTTTTCATAACTTCAATTTGATCATTGACTTTTTCAACCTTATTGTTGAATTCCTCTAAAAATTCTTTCTTCTTCTTAACAAACATTTCTCTTATCTCTGGTATTAATTTATCCGAACCCTCTGTCTTATTTCCAGTATTTCTTATTTCATTTTCGATAGCATCTTCAATTTGCCTTGACTTTTCTCTTAATTCTTGCCTTGTAGTTCTAAATTCTTCATCAATTTTTACGTATGATTCACTCTCTTCAGACATTTTTAAAAATTTGTTATAATATTCTTTTAACTCTAATTTAAGTGTATTATATTGCTGTTCAATGTAATTTTGCATAGAATTAAAGAGCTTTAAATTAGAATTTATTTTATTAATCGCATTTTCATCATTCTCTATTACTGATTCGAAATATTCTTTGGTTTCAAGGAATTCTTGTCTTTCTTGATTTAATTGAAGCTCATTAACTTTATCATAAAACTTTTTTGGGAGAGATTCTTCAAGAACTCTTAAATCACTGATTCTATTTTGGAGTTCTGACATGTTTGTGTTTAAAGTTAGATTTCTAATACTTGAATCATAGAGAGCTAATATCTTTCCAACTTTTTCTCTATTCAATTTTAATAATTGATTTTCAATATAATTTCTTAATTCTTTATTTAAATAATAAAAATCAGTATATATTAGAATGGTCTTTTCATTTTCGTTCAATTCAGCATTAATTTTAGAAATCTCTATCATATCTTTTAATTTTTTAATTAAAACCCTGCATGAAAGTTTAACCTCATCTTTTAGATCTATTAATTTAATATTATTAGTTTTTTTCTCAACTGCCATTACATTTAATCTATTAGATATAATATCATTGACAAACTCATCTTTTAAATCAGAAATCTCATTTTGAAAGAAACTAGTGAATTTCTCCCACTGTAGGATTGTTAATTCGGATTTCTCTTTAAAATTTTCAATATTTTTATCACAATTACTAAATTTTTTTGAATAAATTTTATTCACTTTATCAAAATTAGATTCAAGAAGGTCAAATTCTTTACTTACATCATCAATTTTTAATTTATTTGATTGAATAAATTTACTCTTAATATTAGCTAACTCTGTTTTCAGTTTAATAACCTCTTGTGAAACAAAATCATCAAAATCTTTTACTTCAGATCTATTTCTCTCCTCTATGACTTTATCTTTCAATGATTGCGATTGTTTGGCTATGGAGTCAATAACTGTTGATTCTAAATTTTCAAGATTATCCTGTAAATGCTTTAGTAGTAAATACAGCTTCTGTTTTTCTTTTATCTTATCTTTAACAAGAGATTGAAGGTTTTTAATTTCAGATAATTTTTCATTTAATAAAACATCCGATTCTTTTCTAATGACATCGAATGCTTCTTGAAATTGATTTTCTACTATTTTACTTTTAATAGTTTCACCAATTTCTGAAATATCATTATTCAATTTCTCATTAATTGTAATAATCTTTTTTAAATTCTCTCTAAAAAATTGGAATCCCTCATGATAAAATTTATATTCATTTTCGTATTTTTCTTTAATCCTTACCCAATTATTAATAATTTCTCGATGATTTTCAACAATTTCTTTTTCAGTTGTTGTGATTTGCTGTGAAATATTAAATATTATTTCATCATATTTGCTAATATCATCGATTATGAGATTTAATTGAGGAACCAATAGATTAAATTTATTTTCGATATATTCTTTCTCAAGAGTTTCACTAAAAAGTTTCTTAAAACTATCAATTTTTTTGTTTAAATCCTCATCAATTACAATAAGCTTCTCTTTCAAGTTTTCGAGTAAAATCTTTAAATTTCTTATTGTTTCTTTTTCCTGGATCTTACTTTTTAGAAATGAATCAGTTTCTACTAGCTTATTTTGTAGAGTAGAATATACTTTATTCCATTGAGCTATTTCAGTCCCTAATATAGCACGAATATTACTAAAATATAACACTTCATTAAATGAGTTTTCAATGTTTTCATTTAAGAAATCAGCTTCCATTACAGCATCTCTTATTATAAATTTCAATCTCTCCTTGGCATAATCGATTTCATCAATTAAAAGATAACTATCTATTTCTTCCCTTATTTGAATTCCTATATTTTTGAGTTTTAAAGTCATATTATATATATCATTCTTTATGTCCTCTAGCTTCTCTTTTTCTTCCGAAATCCTTTCTGTATTTATTGCTGTGTCTGATACAATTACTTTTTCCAGAAAACTATTTAAATTGAAATTATATTTCGTCTTAGCCAAGAATACTTTTTTAGGTCTAATCTCACCTTTAAAGAAATTTCTCGAAATCATATCTTTAATTACTGGAAAA